>JADFYT010000009.1 GCA_015232935.1 Desulfamplus sp. | reverse complement strand
TACTCAAATCATAATTATTTGATATTATTATCATATTAAACTATAGATGCAGGTAAAAACTTTAGCACTGGTACTTATCTTTTCATAAGTGCCATGCTGAAATTTTCCATTTGATAAATACACAGGCCATCTACATAAAGCAACCCATCTGCTATGATTGTGTTGTACTGATAGCCACTAAACTCTTTAATCTTGTCAATATTTTTTAAATACTCCGTATTAATTTTTATCTCTTTTATGTGTACAAAGACTTCAATTTTAGAGCATGAAGGGATAATTTGTCCCCTGTAGATCCACTTATGTTTATGCGGAGTCAGTGCCAGTTCAAAAATTGATGGGTCATAATTCCATTTTTCAAGTGTATAGAACTTAATGATCTGAAGAAAAGATTCAACACCAAGAGAGCCTGGGCACACTGGATCCTGATAAAAGTGTGCTTTAAAGAACCACTCCTCAGGATTGACATTTTTACTTCCCTTTATAAATCCCTTTCCATATTTCCCACCTTCAGGCAAAAACAGATCAATGTTGTCAACCATTCTAATGGCTTTTGATGGCATGCCACCTGTTAAAGTTATCTCAGTATCTTCTTCAGGATCATCCGGGGTTAGTGGCTGATGATCCTGAAATAAATACGGAGCCATTGGTGTTTTTACAGAATTTTGATGATTCTCTTGCTTTATATCAAATTTATTGATCTCATCTTGTGACGGTATATAATGTAGTTCAGATTTTTTTATGCCGGTCTGATTTGAAAGCGACTGTCTGTTGAAAAATCCAAAGCTTGTTTTTCCTTTATATATGTAATCCTCATCTTTTAAAACTTCCATATCAAAATTCTGGATAATAATTCCACCGGCATGAGATACGGAGGTTATTCTTGCACGCATGGTAAGAGTGATAAAGTCATATTTATCTGACGACGTTAACTCTTTGTCTTGTTTCTGTATCGTTTTTATATATTGAGTTCTGTCTAACGGTTTGAAAATTTCAGCCTCTCCACCAAGATTTCTGAAAAAGAGTCGCTCTTGACTTTTGAGAGCAGACCCTGCATATGCGGCAAGCCATCCGCAGGGTTGCAGAGCAATTTCAAGCAGAATACAAAATGGAAGGTAATTTGTATGCCCTGCTTTAAAATACCACGCATCGTAAGGCACATCGTACTGGCATTCAATCCACCCTCCAGGTACCATTTTCCAGGGTTTTGCATCTGCTTTGTTCACTCTGTCCATGAAAAAATATGGAGGACCAGGAAGCCTTGCAATTTGCCTTTTATTGTCAAATTCAATGTATAGTTCACCAAACGCCTCAGAAGGCTTTCCAATGGCAAAAGCGAGAATTTTCTCTCTGTTGAACAGCACATCAGAGATCCTGGTTGTTTTATTAATAGAGGTTATGTTTATATCTTTTACTGTATTGTTGTCGGTGCAGCTTTTATTTTTTATACAGGCGTTTTTAGGATTTTTCTTTCTATAATCAAGATGAGAATCGGTTAATAGAGAGGCACCAAGAATAACTTCGATATCTGGGGATACATAAGGCTTTTTGCATAGGACGGCAAGTTCATCAACAAAACCTTGTGCTCCAGATTTTAATGGAATCAACTCAATCCCACGTTTTTTAAACGCATTTTTAAGATCATCAGATACCATACCCCCTTCCCACGGTCCCCAGTTTATTGACAGGAATCGGCAGTTATTATTCTGCTTATTTGTTGTTTGTTGATTTATGGAATTGCTGTTACAGGCGTTGTTGTCTCTGTTTTTAGAATAGTATTGAGCAGTCTTGTTTAGCACCTCATTTGCCATTGCATAATCAACCTGCCCCGCGTTTCCTGTTCTTGCTGCCACTGATGAAAAAAATATAACATATTTAAGATCATCATTGACAGTAGCATTTAGAAGGTTCTCCATGCCATTTATCTTTGTATCAAATACTGAAGAAAATTGTTGCTCTGTCTTGTCTGTGATACTCTTGTCCTCCAGAATACCTGCTCCATGCACAATAGCACTTGGTTTGCCAAAGCTTTTTCTGACATCTTCAATAACAGCAATTACGTCGGACATATTTCTTATATCCACACTGTAATATTTTACAATGGAGCCAGAAGATTTTATTTTTTCAAGGTTTTGGATTATCTCTCGATTTGCAACCATTTGACTGCAAATTTTTTGAAGTTCCATTGGCGTTGGAAAGTTGTCTTTGAAAAGATTGGCAAGTATTGCTTTTTTAATATCTGCTTCTGATACAAGGCCTTTAATCCATAAGGGTTCTGGTTCAGGTAAAGGAGATCTTCCCATTAGTATGATGATCGGAGAACAGTACAAGGCAAGTTCAATTGCACATTCAGCAGTGACTCCTCTGGCTCCGCCGGTAATGACAATTACATCCTCATGGTTAAAGCAACAGGATATCCTGTTTTTGTTGTTAATATCTTTTGTTGTAAAACAGGAGGAATCAAGGGGTTTTTTGATCAATTCAGGGATGACAAAACATCCGTCTTTTATGCCAATTTCTACTGCGTTGGATAAAATTGAGTTTCTTTCTTCATATTCAGTATATTCAGTCGAATAAGTTGAGGCAGCAGGTGTCAGAATAAGGTAGGCTGCTTTTTCAACATCATCAGAAGATGGCGTGCTGAAAGAGTAAAGAGGCATATCAATAGATCTGCACAAGACACCTTTCCATTCAAGAGCTGCGGTTTTCAAAAGCCCTGCAAGCCCTCCTTGTACCGGATCAAGAATTATTTCATCCCCAAAACCAAATGTGCCGCCAAGAAAGGAGATTGCCGCAAAAAAAGCACCTGCCGAGTCTATTTTTTCCGAGCCTGTCGCAAATCCTGTAATTGAGTTTGAGTCTGTTTTCTCAAAACCAGTTGTAAGCCCTGTGGCTGGGTCTGTATTTTTTTCTGAGGCTGCCTTGACAAGATACTGTCCGCTCTTCTTTGCCAGCAGGAATGCTTTTTTCAGAAATGCTTTGCTCCTGCCAGTTATATTTTCGGGCAGGAGAGCAACGGCTGACAAACCTGTTCTTATTGGAGAAGAGCAGGTTTCAGCATATGATGAGATAGAAACAAAAATGGATGGAATTATAACAAGACCCGCCATGTCTGACAGATCTGTTTCAAGAGCCTCATCAATATAAATTATCTTTGTGTTTATCTTGTTTTTATGAAATTGAGACTCAAGTTCCAGGGCAATAGAATCCCTGCGAGACTGGATTCTATTCCTTGATTTTACTGGATCAAAAGCGGGTTCTGCAGGAGGTCTGATAACATTCTGATCATATGAACTTGTTGAGGTAGCGGGGCTATCTATATCTGACAGCACACTGTTGCCCATGCATATACTTGAATCAGATTCGCAGTTATCCAATACAATATAAACAGTCTTGGTATCAGAAACAGTTATTTGGGGTATGCCTTGAAAGTTTACAGTATCAAAAGGGATTCTTTTAAGAGAAATAACCTGCCTTAGAAGTTTTTTTTTTCATGCTTTTCAGTTTCAGTCTCAAGAGCTGGTTTTGAATCAGTTCCTGAACAACACTCTTTTTCACAAGATGCCTTGTCGGAATCTCCTGAAATCTTTTGAGCAATCTGCTCAATTGTTTTAAGCCTTCCAAGATCATCCGGAGAGATTGATCCGGCTTGCGGCAGCTTCTCCTCAAGTTTGGACAGAATTTCTACCCTTTTTATAGAGTCAATGCCAAGGTCAGATTCTATATCCATGTCAGGTGTAAGCATTTCTACTGGAAATCCTGTTAATTCGCTGATGGTTTCCATAAGAGTATCCATCACATTTAGGTCTTCTGTCTTGGTAGCTTGCACGCTGTTGGTCTGTGCCTTGTCTGCATTTATACCTGTATTGGCGGGATTTTGCGTATCAACAGGATTTTGCCTGACCATATCGGGATCATATGCCGAGCCTGTTTTCTGTTCAGAGTCTCTGTGGTCAGGAATGTAGGTAGTTGGAACCTGTTTGCAAATTGATTGTTGATCTGAAGGAACAAGAGCCAGGCAGATATCTTTAAGGGTTTTGAGACTGCCCATGTTGTCAGGTGTGAGTGCATCTGTTCCAGGCATCTGTTTTTCAAGCTCTGAAACAATTTCCACACGCTTGATTGAGTCAATGCCAAGGTCAGATTCTATATCCATGTCAAGATTGAGCATCTGTGTCGGAAACCCGGTCAACTTGCTCACGGTTTCAAGCAGAAGAGTCTCTGTCGCAAGTCTATCGAATTGAGACGGGATTGGATTATGCGGGTTCTGATTCTGGTTAAGTCTGTTATCATCTTGTTGAGCATGATGGCTCATCGTAACAGCACTGGATGACATTTGTACTGCCTGATGGTTTTTGCCATTATTTTTTGAAGTCTCGCTTTTATCATCTTCTCTTGTTCTTACCGACTCATGTGCTTTAAATGGTGCATGATCGGTGCTGGCTGGCTCATGATATAACGCTGAATAGTATGCATCTTCTTGATTGTTCACATTGCCATGTCGTTTGAGTTTATCTGAATGTTCTACTCTGATCTTTTCAGCATCGTGCAAAGCAATAAAATCAGGCTTTTGCATTGATCGCGGGGTCACTGTATGGTTGTTGTCAAGATAGTAGATGGCATTCTCTGCAAAAAAACGGGTCTGTTCCATCATTGCCTGAAGTGTCCTGCTGGCATTTGACTGGGTATCAAGAAATTTTTCATGGGCAAGAGCTGTACGGGTCTGGAGCTCCTGCATGGATTCCATGCCTTTTTGCACCATCTGCATGGCACTGTAAACAAGAGATGTCGGGTTGTCAGGGATCTGAAAACTGCTGCCATGTCTGTTTGGCGATTGATATGATTTTATCTGATTCTTTTCTGGCTGTGGCTTTTCTTGCTGTGGAATGTATTTGTCTTTCATATCAGTTCCTTTGGGTTGTGCAAACAATTGGGGTTCAGGTTTTACGTTTGCTCCGGTCAGAGGGATTCGCATCATTTTTTTTACGGGCTTGTCAACCGGATTTTCCCATCTGTCAAGATGGATTTCAACTCCGGAAGCGGCAAGAGAGGATAAAAGACAAGCCAGATCCTCAACAGCACTCTTTTTGCCTGAGGAGGCATCCATCGCTATGCTTTGTATGTTTTTGAAATCTGGTGAAGCAGTCTTTTTAGGTGAGATCGCATCTGAATTTTTGTTTTCCACTATGGATCGGGTGAGTCCGCTTAATACGGTTTTTGGACCTGCCTCTATAAATGTCGTTATATTGTTGTTGAGCATTGACTCAATATCCGACATGAAATGTACAGGATTTACAAGTTGCTCCCCAAGAAGTTGTTTGGCCTGTTCGCTGTTTTTGGGATAGGCTTTTCCTGTAGTATTTGAATAGACAGATGTTTCAGAAAATTTTATATCTATCTGATCTACGGTTTTCCTGAAAGGCTTTACAGCATTTTCAACAAGTTTGCTGTGAAAAGCTGCCGCAACAGTAAGCTTAACGCCTCTGAGCTTGTTTTTTTTACATAACTTTGAGGCTTTTTTTATCTCGTCTGTTCTGCCGGACAAAACCATCTGGCTGGGACTGTTCTGGTTAGCTATTATAAGGTCAAGATTCCCGGATTTGACAAGCTGTTCAATATCATCCAAAGATGCTTTAACTGCAAACATGGATCCAGGGTCTTCTCCTTCACCTGCTGCCAGGGCCATGTATTTTCCTCTTTCACATGCCAGACGCAAAAAGGTCGAATCATCTATCCAGCCGGCAGCACACATTGCGGTAAGCTCGCCAAAGCTGTGTCCGCAAACGGCATCAGCCCCAACTCCAAATCGCGTCAAAATTTTTGCCATTGCAAGGCTTAGTGCACCAATCGCGGGTTGTGCAATGGCTGTGTTTCTCAATTTCTCTTCTGATGTTTTTTCATCCTGGGAATATAGAGGGGGCGGGAATAGATAGCTTCTTAATGAACCCTCATCGTTATTTGAATGTTTGTTTACCTCTTCAAATATTTTTTCAGCAAGTTCAAGAGTCTCAAGTGCTTCAGGGAACATGGATATCAACTCTCTGCCCATGCCCGGATACTGGCTGCCCTGTCCTGGAAAAAGAAATCCTGTTTTTCCCTTACGCTCTCCTGAACCATAAAATATCCCTGATCTGTTTTCTGAAGAAATATCAAAACCGCCCTCAGGCAAGTTCTCAACATCCTCTGAACCGCCAAGACAAGCTAATGCCCCGGATACTTTTTCTGCCGGATCATCCTTGTCATTTATCACAATCAGAAGTCTGTACTGGTCAGTTGACAAAAAACTTTTTCTTGATTGAGCTGTTTCCCACGCAACTATCTGTTCCTTTTCACCTGAATCCAACCCTTTGGAATGCTCCATTGTGCATGAGCAGTTTTTACGCGAAGAGCTTTTGCACGATTCCACAGATTCTTTAAATTTTAAAATCCTTTCTCTCAGTTTTTCTTTTGTGCTGGCAGAAAAAGAGGCGATCTGGACACTTCCATCCCATGAAACATGCTCTTTTTTATCGCTGTACTCTTCAAGTACCGCATGAAAATTGCTTCCTCCAAATCCAAAGGCACTGACACCGCAACGCCTCGGATGCTCCTGGGATTTAATCCATGGCTTTGAAGCGGAGTTTAGATAAAAAGGAGAATTTATTATATCGATATCCGGATCTGGATTTTGGGCTTTAAGTGTGGGAGGAATCACCTTGTGATAGAGACTTAATGTGCCCTTGATAAGACCCGCGGCACCGGCAGCAGCTTTTGCATGGCCGATCATTGATTTTACAGAACCAACTGCTGAATGGTTTCTGGCATCATTTTTTTCAACAAGAGATTTCAAGGCAGTGAACTCTATTTTATCCCCAACCTTTGTTCCTGTTCCGTGAGCCTCAAAAAGCTCGACAGTGGATGGATCAATGCCGGCTTTTGCATAGGCAGATTCAAGTGCCCGCAACTGTCCGTCTGCGTCAGGTGCGTATATACCTCCTGTTTTACCGTCGCTTGAGCTGCCCAATCCTCTGATAACCGCATAGATTCTGTCATTGTCGTGCTTTGCGTCTTCAAGCCGCTTGAGGACAACCATGCCGATGCCTTCACCAAGAACCGTGCCGTCCGCATCCCTTGAAAATGGTCTGGCATCACTTGTATGTGACAACACTCCGGTTTTTGAAAAACACATGTGCATGAATATATCATTAAGAGTATCCACTCCTCCACTGACGCACAAATCGCATCTGCCAGAAGCAAGCTCAAGACAGGCCGTATGGATGGCACTCAAGGAGCTTGCACAGGCCGCATCCACAACTGTATTGGTTCCGCCCAGATTCAGCCGGTTGGCGATTCTTCCGGCAACAACATTTCCAAGAAGTCCTGGAAACGAATTTTCCTGCCATTTGGGAAAGCTGCCGGATATCCTGTTTATAATGCTTTCCTGTTTTTCACCTGTTATTCCATGCTCCTCAAGTGCTCTTTTCCATACAGGGTGATAAAGTCGGGCACCAAGGGGAATCACAAGCTCCTGGGTGCCGGTAACACCAAGGATCACGCTGGTCCTGATATGGTCAGCATCTGCAGCAGAAGGATAGCCTGCGTCCTGAAGGGCAGCTTCAGCCACCATAAGTCCCAGAAGCTGGGATGTGTCTGTCGCTTCAAGGTTTTTTGGAGGAAATCCGTACCTTGCAGGATCAAAGCTGATCCAGGGAAGAAAGCCACCTCTTTTGCAGTAGGTGTGGTCAGCAGTGGCAGGGTTTTCGTCAAAATAATCCTTCAGCGACCAGTGACTCTCTTCCGGAATGTCGTCAATGGCATCTTCGCCATTGAAAAGCAGACGCCAGTATGCTTTGAGTCCGCTGGATTTCGGGAAAATAGATCCCATACCGATTATGGCTATGGGATGGTCTATTGTTTTGGAACAATATTCTGGTGTTATAGAATGAGCTTCTGGCAAAATAGTCTCCATATCTCAAAAACCTCTGCATTATTTACCATGAAAATGCATCCTGATTTTCATGATTCGGGGCGGCTATAATCTGATCATGATTTTTTACCATGAAAATGCTCTCTTGTTTTCATGGTTCGGGGTGACAATACAACGGTCATGAAGGTTTATCTGGATTCTTGATTTGATCTTCATTTATTGAACTCTATTTCGTTTTGGGTTATATCTTTTTTCAATTCAAAAATGAGGATATATCAGTATGCCTGTTTTGTATATGTAGGGGATGTTGTTTTGACAAAAATTTTACAAGGAGAAACTACCGCTTCTTCAAGTCTGAATTGTCGGGCAAAGTCTCTGGTCACGGGCAGAGTCTCTGCTCATTCAATATTCCGAGTGCCTTCTTACCCGACAGTTAAACCTTGAAAGAAGACTACTCACATTCATCCTGATGTGAAATAATCCGCGTTAATTGTGATATTCCAAGGGGCCTGAAACTTCCTGCATCCACAGGAAGTTCAACCCCCTGGCTTCTGAGCCATCCGGCTCTTGTGCATACTGATGCTCCGAGCAGCAGATTGATTGCGATATCTGCAACTTTCCTGTTTTCGCTCTTTTCTAGAAAGGAACCTTTCACCCATTGATTAAAAGCTCCCATGGAAGGGCCGCACCATATCTGATAATCCATCTTTCTTTGAGGATCACCCGAAATTGACCATCTTGATGACAGGCCAAGGTAGGAACGGAATACCAGAGCCATTTTATAACGGGGGTCAGAGTGTGCCTGTTCAAGCTCTTTTATATTCTTGCTGTTTGTAGTCTGTTGTTGCCCGGCTGATGTTCTTGTTCTGAAAAATTCTTTAGTCTCTTCCCACTTCTGTGAAAAAGAGGCTTGAAGATATTTCTCCTCAATCTCGGTCTTGAGTTTATCAGGCACGGCTTCAAAACAGTCATAAGTTTTATAAACCTGATAGAGCTTTTCAGCTCTGACTGAAAACATTGTTCCCCTTTTCAATACCTGAACCTTTGCCCCTATTTCAAACATGTCGGCAGCGGGAGCCATTGCGACATCGGCCTGCTCAGCCTGTGCAAGAAGCGACTTGACACTCTGTGATGTTCCAGCCTCCACGCAGGACTGGTTTATGGAGCCTGTCAGGATATAGGCCGCCCCCATCTGAAACGCTGCGGCCGCGGATTCCGGCGTTGCAATTCCTCCTGCAAATCCTACACAAAGAGGTTGTGCGTAATTGAACCTCTTGTTGAATTCATCTTTCAAGGCTGCCATTGTGGGCCAAAGAGATATTGCAGGCCGGTTGTCTGTATGTCCTCCGGAATCTGCCTCGGCCGTGAGATCCTGTGCCATTGGTATGTAAGGGGCAAGTTCTGCCTCATCCTGTGATATAAGTCCTTGATCTAGAAGCTCGGTTACAAGTTTTTCAGGAGGGGGAGAAAAAAACTGCCGTGCCACCTCAACCCGTGACACCTTTGCAATGATCTTGTTCGGAGTAATGATGTCGCCCTCCATATTGCGGTGAATCCCTTTTAAGCGGTAATAGACCAGAGCAAGGGTTATTCGCATGAACGCAGCAGCACTTATAGTTTGAACTCCATATTTTAGATAGAGTTGGGCCAAGGCCATTTCAAGTTCAGGATCGCCGTGTGAGTGTATAAAATTGCAGCCCCAGGCATTGGAAAAAAAGGAGGAAGTGGATAGAGAAAATTCAGAAGATGGAGAAGATCTGGAATATTGGGATGATTGAGATGATTGGGGTGATTGAGATGATTGATCAGGACAATCTATATCTCTTTTCAGGGGAGGAAGAGCTTTTTTCAAGCGAATAATGGCTTCTTCAACCTCTGAAAGAGATAACCCTCCAGAACCGAAAAAAGCAATCATTCCGTTTTTGGCCATGGCTTCAACCATCTCGACAGATGTGATGCCGTTTGCCATGGCTCCTGCAATGTAGGGATATTGAAGTTTGTGGCGTGCCTTGAAACCGTCGTCTCCAAGGTTTTCCAGGGGCAGGGCAGGGGCATATGCTCTTATTTTGAAACAGTCATCCCTGTTTTTTAAATCATCATAAATATTATGAAATCCAGGTGGCCTGGAACCCGCGTTAATCTGGCTTATACATGCCGTTCCACCACATACCCATCGATCTGTTCCATTGTTGTCAACCATATATACAGGTTCGTGAATATTGGTAAGCGCGTCCTTTATGTCCTGGAAAAACAGATGGGAATTATCACGCGACAAATGGGCGTTGTCATCAGACTGATGTGAGTTTGGACAAGAGTGTTTATATCTATATTGGTCAGTGATATTATCGCCTCTGTACCAGTAACCTTTGAACATTATTCCTTTACCCCCTTGGATAGAGATTTTGATATTAAACCTGAATGGCCTTTGTGTGGCTACCTCGAATATAGAATCATGAAAATAAGGATGCATTGATTTCTTGCTATGAAAATGCATTGTTATCTATGAAAATGCATTCTTGATTTTACCATGAAAATGCATTCTTGTTTTTCTTGCAGCGTTACCAAACCACCCTTGGATTACCAAGAGTTCCTTTGATCTTGAAAGGAATTCCCTTTTTTGCGGAATCAGAAAAGAGCATTGCAATTGAAGCCAGCCCCGCAAAGGAGGATATATGGGAAGGGCTTGGCCTGAACTCTCCGCTGAAGTCAAGGGTGCTGTTATCTTCAGGTATTTTAATCACCATGCTTCCCTTTAGACTCAGTTTCATGTCAGCACCCTTTGTATTCAGACTTACAAGATTAATGGTATCCCCGGTTTTATTCCATTTGATGTCAACAGCTTCAAACCTGGCTTTATTGATACCCATCTGCTTTAACAGGATATTGTCGGAATTTACAGTGTAATCAGACAACGTTATGCTCCCGCTTCCATCGCAGCTGGTAAAAGTCCTGGTGCTGCTGCCACTGTTTTGAGAGTCCTGGATAAAAACACCTGCAAACTCCTGGCTGTAGCATCTGCAATCAACCTCACCGCGCATTTTAAACGAGGAGAAGATATCAATATTCTCTACAGAGCTTCTTAGATTCCTGATATCCAGATCAGCAAACCTTGCTGAAATATCAGTATTGTAAGATGCGATTAATTTTATTTGAGAGGAATTATTTTGAGATGAGGATGAAAATCGTGCGGCAGAATTAGCAGCGGTAGCAGCAGATGAAGATGAAGATGATGATATTGTTGTTGGTGTTGTTGGTGATGGTGATGACGCAGGCATTGAAACCGGATCTCCGATCTTGACTATTCCCTCAATAGTTCCGTTGTAAGCCTTGCCTTTGACTTTGATCTGCGTCACGTCTTTATAAAAAGAGAAAAAATCAGGGTAAAGATCAAGAAATTCTATCTTTATTTTATTGCCGTTATTAAAAACAACAGTCGGGTTAATTGCTTTAAGGCCTGGAGGGAAGATAGGCACAGCCTTTTCTATAACAACCTGACCATCTTCAAAGCCGCTGTTTATATCTTCGCATAAAAGACGGGCTGCCCATTTTTCAGGAAACAGGATGATCAAAAAAAAGATAAATGCTGCTGCTCCATAAAGAGAATATAAGAGAAAACGCTTTAATTTCATGAAATTGCTCCAGGGAACCCATTCTCCCTTCAGGAACCAATTTTCCCTTCAGGGTAGAGGACAGGTGACGAGATTCAACTCTCTGTCGGCATAATGGTTTCGGTTTCAATAATGGCACTTAGCCTGTTGTCGTCTCCTGATTTTGAAAGAGAGAAGGAACGGATATGTACCATGCTGTCTGAACTCTCTATTTTATAGATAAAATCTACTGCCTGCTGCATCACAATGCTGTCTATCCTGACCTTGACATTGGAAAACAGCAGGTTTGAACTCTCTGATTTTCGGGTGGATGGCTTGATATATGCCACATTATCCTTTACGTTGCTCTCTTGAGCCAGTTTGTCAATAAATGAAAAGAGAGTAAATGATTTGTCCCGCGTCATTACCATTTTTCTCAGGGTCATCATTGATGCCTGGATTTCTGAGTAGCGTGTTTCAAGTTCGGTCATCTGCTTGAACGCGTCTTTTTTTGCCTTAAGCTGCCTGACAAGCTCCTGACGCCGGTCTATCGCGGGAAAAAAGATAAACTGTACAACAATAAACAGCACAATAGACAGCAGCGAAAGCATAACCATATTTCGTTCACGCCGGGAAAGTCCTGATAACATGTTTATAGCCTATATCCTTGTTTTTTTGAACACGTACTTTTACAAGCCCCTTCTGAGTTCTGATTAACGAATCTGCTGAAGTAACTATGAGCCTGCTGAAGTATTATGATCCTGCCAGAGTAATTATTCTGACTGATTAAGTTCAATGATAAAGTTGAACATAACCCTGTTTCCGTTTTTATCTGCTGTGGCACTGTTTATGGTAACACTTTTGAACCTGTCATATTTTTCTATCATGGTTTTCATTTTATCGACAGTATTGAAATTGTCGGTACTTCCCCCCATCACCACCCGTCCTTCGTTTATCAGAAAACGTGTAACATCAAGGTCAACATTTTCAGGTATCCGGCTTGACAGCTCATATAAAATATCGACAACACGTATATTAAAAGGAGCAAAAGCATCTTTTTTGCCGGCAGTAAAACCGCTTGTTTTTTCTGCCTCCCTGACCTTTACCTGCATCTGCATCAGAGGCTCGACCACAGTCTTGATCTCCGGAAATATCTTTTTGAAGTTTTTTACAATTTCGTTGTCAAGAGTTGAAACCTGTTTTTGAAGCAGAAAAATGTCATATTGAATGTAGCTGAACAAAGCGACAAGAAAAATAGACGCGAATATTGCAAGCACTGCAAGTTTATCTTTAAATTCATGAAAAAAAGAGGCTCTGGCATAGATTCCCTGGCAGAAGTTTACACAGTTTTTGCGCGTGACACAAAAAAGTGCCGATGCCGTGGCATTAAATAGATAGTTGTTGCTGTTGGCCGACAAGTCAACCGACATCCCTATATCAACGTGGTCGGCAATATTGACCTGGTGAACGACTGCTCCGGGTACGGATATGGCGTCTGTTATGTCCGGGCAGGTCTCATCTGAAAGAATGCAGCGATTCCTTATAATAATTTCAATGCCATATCTGTGATGCAGGCCGGCAAGAATCTGATGTATGGCATTTTTAATAAACACTCCATTTTTCCTGCCGGAAAAAGAGCGGACAGCTATCACATTTTTTTTCAATACAACTGAAATCACGGTACATGCCCGGGTAACTTCAACAATAACAGCGTCCTCAAGGAAAATAGATGCAACAACCCCCTGTGATGTAACAACAGACGGCTCTATCCCGTGCTTTTTAAGCACAGTAACACAGATATCCATCACTTTAACCGGAAGAGAGGCCGTGAATATATGGTTCTCGTCAGGCAATGAAGAGGTTACTGAGGAGCTGTCAGAGGTTACTGAGGAGCTGTCAGAGGTTGCTGAGGAGTTGTCAGAGGTTGCTGAGGAGTTGTCCATACTGTTTTTATTTATGCTGTCTGTATTCAGGATATCTCGTTTGTTTACAAAAATAAAATCAGACAGATAGTCAGTTGCGTTGCTCGTTGGAAGATGCGGGGCAAGCTCAAACGGCAGAATCTGCCTGATCCTGTTTTCAGACGCAAACGGAACCTTCAATGTTCTGAACGAAACCAGGGAGGCAGGCAGGCAAAGCACGGAAGAAGAGCAGCCTTTCAGATCAAGTTCAGAAAGAGTCAGTGCAAGTGCCTTTTCAAATGATACTGCATCCCATTTCCATACACAGTTTTTTTGGCCAATCTTTTCTTGATGTCCCTGCTCAATATTTTTTGAATGGATATCAGAGCCATGTTTAAAAGATCGAGATGCTTGAGATGTTTTCGAGGCTTGAGATGTTTGTAAAGTTTGAGATGTGGATGCGATCCCTGATTTATCATCTTCCGGGTATGGTGTGCCGCAATACTCCACAAGAGTAGAGCTATTGAAGGACTTTTTTATTACAACAGCTCTTAATTCATTTGCACAAAGTTCAAGTCCGAGAATTTTCTCAGCCATTTTTCAAACCCCGAAGTTGGTTGCGTCATGTTTTTTGCCAACGCTGCTTTTTAATATGAGAGAATTTGGTACTTTCAAGTTTAAGGTTCCAGTTTTTTTTAAGTTTTCAGTTTTCAAGAAAATACTTTTGTCTATACAGAATCAATCTTCTGTAATCTGCAAAAGTTTACATCCCCACTTGCCACTTTCAGTCAGTTTTTCTCTTTTTACGAATCCGGTCAAGGAGATCCTGGCATCATTAAACTGTGCCGTGGCAGCCACTTTGAAAAAATTGCTTGAATATCTTGCTATACGATCAAAATTTTTTGCATCTTTTGGAGAGAGAGCTATAACCTTCTTGTACCATCCGCTGTCAAGGTTATTTGAAAAAACCTTTCCATTAACTTCCCTCTCTGTTCTGAAATCGGCAAGTTCGGAAGCCTGATCTTCCATACCTTCAGGCAACATTGCAGCAAGAACCGCAACATCGGCGGTATTTATGTTAATGGTTCCTGGATAGCTGAATCTTGTTCCCTCTTTCTTGCTTGACTCTATCCCGTAAACCGTAAAGATTCTTCCTGGATCAAGATATTGGTATGAGCCTTCAAGATTATTTGAAGAGACGCTGGAAACATTGGAACCAGATGAATTATCAATATCAGGTGCAAAAAAAGAACTCTCCGGGAATCCAGAGTCATAGCCTGAATAAGGGCTTGATCCGTTACCGGAAGATTTTGAGAAAATTGAATTTGATGAGTCAACAAGATGTGCGGGAAGATATGTAAGGTTTTCGGGAATCCCTTTTACCATAAAAATCCCGTCAACCCTGTCAAAAGGTGCATTGCTGCATATAACCGGCGGATCAAGAGCCTGATAATAGTCAGCTTCTGCTCCTGACAGCCCGCTTATTGCATCATCATCACCTGAGTCAAGCCAGTCTTTCAAGGAGTTTATGATCTCGGCCGGATCACGAAGGTCAACAGATTTGTCACTTGATATGATCATATTTAAAAAGCGTTCCCATAAAGCACTCTGATCGTTATTTATTGCATCTCCAGGAAACTGCTCCAGCAAGGCATTGACCTGAATTTTGCCAAGCTCGTCAGTAATAACAAGGTCAACTGCCCCCTGCCTGAATCCCAAAAGCTGTATAGCGGCTTCAAGAATACCGGGATCAGCCCACATCTCCTGCACAGAATCAATATCATTTTGTTCTGCATCGCGTACAAGAATAAACATGGCAAGACCAATTGCCGATTTTGCCATCTCCTCAGCCTGAAAACGGTCGGCTGTTCTTTTATCCATATCTGCTGAATCACCTGACCCGCGGGCAAGCTCAAGTGCGGCAGCCATAAGTACAGAGATCAGTGCAAGGACAACCAGCAGTGCTATTCCTCTGTTGTTTTGGAGCACAGGCAGCCGGAAAAGAGTTGTCCTTTTGTTGTTTTGCGGCACGGGCAGCCTGAAAAGATCTGTTCCTTTGTTGATTTGAAGTAAAGTCAACCGGGAATCCGGCCATGGGCTTTTTTTATATCCGGTGTTCATGGCGGGCTCTATCTTTGCATTGGTTTTATATCCGGTAATCATGAGAGTCATATTTGTGCCGGCGGTCTGAAAAGAGGCATGGCAAAAGTGGTTGAAAATTTGTGAATGGAGCTTCCTGCCATGAACTCCATATAAATGGAAACCGAGACAGGCGTGGCATAACCATGCTCATCAGATTCTGAATCCCAGTATGAGTGCTCTTGTGCATCTGTGTCAGTATAGGAGACCTTGAACATGGTCACATCCTTGCATATTACAGGGTCGCACTCATTGCCATCTGTTTCATCAAATCTGTTCAATGTATCCGAGCGGCACAGATCAAACCTGCCTTGATTATCAGGCCGGACATAGTAGATAACCCTGGCAGCACCCGCCCTTTTGCTGCTTCCGGAATATATATGTGCAAGCGATGCAAATCTGACTCTTGAAAAAGTATCTGTCTTTCCAGCGGTTTCATCTCCGACAAACCTGAATCTATCCTTGTCATCAGTTCTACCACCTGACACCGGCCTGGAATATTCAGGTTCAAGTGCAATCCGCAATGATAGAAAATCCCTTGTCATTGTTCTTGTTATTCCGGCAGAGACTTGCGATGCCGCCATGTTGTTGCGTATCATGTCAGAAGATACTGCAAAGGAGCGAAAGGCGGAAAAAGCTGTAAGCATTATAATTCCAAAAATCATGACAGCCACAACTATTTCAAGCAGTGTAAATCCCGAAAAATCTTTTTTCATGTCAAACGCAATGGTTCGATAGAGCTTAATCACCTTGAACAAACCTCCAGGATGTGACTTTAAAGGATAGTTCATTGTTGTATGAGATCTCGATATCTATTTTCCTGAACATCTGGAGATCTTTTTTTGCGATTGTCCCTTCAGGTATGTTTGAACCTGACAGATCAAGCACAGTTATAGATGATTGCCATCTGTAGTCAGGAAATGAGTCTCCAAAATATCCTGAGAGTTCGTTTGACAACATGGATGGATCGCGGAGTTCATGCTCGATTTCAGCCATTTTCTGGCGGGCAAGGTGTGATGCTGTGGAATGGAATTTTCCTGTAGCGGACAGGCGGATTGTTGATGACTGAATCCTGAATACAGATACAAGTACAATGGCAAGAATAGATATGCTGACCATCATTTCAAGCAGGGTAAACCCCTTGTTTGTATGAAATATTTTCATGGACAGATTTGTCTCTTCAAGTCTGGTCTTATCCGTAATCCCTGATATGGATTTCCAGATAATCAAATTGGCGGAAATGCCGTTCGAGACCACTGCCAAAGGGTTTATCTCGCAGAAAGACTTTTCTGGAAAACTATAGCGATCGCTGGTAGAGGCTCAAATGCATTGTTCAAAGGAGATATGTTTGCGGATTATTTTTGTATCAGACAGAAAAGGTTCAATGATCACAGTCAGCTCATCCATGCTCTCCCGATCTCTAATATGGATAAGAGCCATGTCACAATATCCATACCTGCTGAAAATGATTCTGTACTCATCCTGCCTCCTGTGGTCTGGCGTACCGTAGATATCAACACCGGCAAGATACAGGGATTCGGGCAGAGGAGTTCCTTTTTCTCTGGTCTTGTCCATGATTTCCGGGGGCATGTCAGAAGATGTGATCCACATCACTGACCGGTCAGAATCCAGATGCAGTATATAATCCATGTCATCAGAGATACTTCTCTTTTTAAGATCCCTCACAGTATTTAAAAGCAGGTTCAGTTGCCTGTTGCTGTTATTCCCAAAGGTCAGTGTTCTGAATTTTGGCATGGTAATAAAAAGCACTGTTCCTATTACAGCAAGCACTACAATGAGTTCAAGTAGGGTAAATCCCGATTTTCCTGATCTTATGGTGGTGGCGTTCATTTAGTGCAGGTTCTTTTGCTTGAGTTAGAATTTTTGAAAAGATTGCCGCTTTGCAGAGTATGATCTATTCCAGCTCCCAGCTTTTGATGTCAGCATCGCTGCCCTCTCCACCCGGAGCACCGTCCGCACCATAGGAGAGAATATCATACTCCTTGTGTACCCCTGGACTCAAATAAAGGTACTCTCTTCCCCACGGGTCTTTTGGTACCTGTTCTCTGTCAAGATAGCCGTCCTTGTGCCATTTGGGTGGCAAAGGTTCTGTAGCGGGCTCTTCAATCAGTGCCATCAGCCCCTGCTCTGTAGTTGGATAGGTGTTATTGTCAAGGCGATAGAGCTTCAATCCTGTCTCGATTGCCGAGATATCGACCTTTGCCTTTACAATCCTGGCCTCATCTGTCCTTCCCATCAGCCTTGGAACAATAAGGCTTGCCAAAATCCCGAGGATAACCACAACAACCATCAACTCTATGAGTGTGAACCCGCTGTCATTATGCCTGAGAATGCCGGTTCTGTTTAATGCCGATTTTGGACTTTTTACGAAAAAATCAAAATTGATCATGTACATGCCATATCTCTGATTACATCCATGATTGCACCCAATACCTTTTTACGCGACTCCTTAAATAACACTGACTTGAATCCGGGCTTCCACTCCGGAGAAGACAGATCATCCGACACAACAAGAAGGGCGGCTATATCAATTTTCCTGTAGTCTGCAACAGCAAACAGAGCAGAGCACTCCATTTCCACAGCAACAGCACCCATATCCCGAAAAAAGGCTACTTTTTTTTGTGTTTCCCTGTAAATGGCATCAGTTGTCCAGATTTTGCCAGTACTACAATTTATTATCTGTCTGTTTTCAAGAGAAGCCCTTAATTTGGCAGCAAGACGAGAATCTGGAAAAACCGTGGGAAAATCCGTGTTGTCAGGCATCTGCATATAGTTGCGAGAGGTGCCCTCATCACATATGGCAGAGTCAGGGATTAAAATATCTCCGGTCTGTAACTGATCTGTTATTGAACCGCACCACCCGATTACAACCACTCTGGATACCCCTCTTGCAACAAGTGCTTCCAGAATCATTGCGGCATACGGGGAGCCAAGGTATGGGCCTGCGAACGAAATATCTTCGCCGTCAAGGGTAAACAGCTTGGCAAGAAAAAAGGGCAGAGATGTTTTTTTGCCGGAATTTGCCTCAATGTACCTGATATCAGGCTCTGTGCTTACCATTACAGCAACAGAGCCCAGGTCAGGAGTATATCGTTGTCCAAGAGGGGGAATCAGGGATTCATCATCCAGGTCCGACCAGGTCGGAAAGCTCATCCTTTACCTCATCTATAATATCATAAAACCACATAAGATCTTCAATTGTCAGACGACCTGCCTTGCTGGGAGCCCTGTCAGTTCCATCTTTTTTTTTCAGCAGCCTGGGGCCGATCTGAACCTTGGGCTCTCCATCACCATATTGATGAATTGATATTATCAATCCTGTCTCTTCACACTTCCACTCTTTAAGTAGTTTGTCCTTTTCAGGATCAAATCCTCCTGCCATCTATATCCTCCTGTTTTATATCTGTGAAAAATCCGCAATATGTTCAAAAATGGATGCCACTGTTGAAAGAAGTGCAATCCGGTTGTTTTTTACTGCCTCATCATCAACCATAACCATGACATCATCAAAAAAGCTGTCAACTTCCGGGCGGATTGATGCGATCTCTTTTAGAGCAAGATTATAATCTCCCCGGGATATAAAACCATCAACTCTTGAAGAGAGGGCTTTGGCCGCAACGTAAAGAGATTTTTCCGAATCGCTGAAGAACAGGGATTCATCCACTTCAACTTTTTTATAAGAACCACTTCCTTCAGCTGGTTCTGATTTTTCAGTTGGCTCTGATTTTTTCAGGATATTTACCACCCTCTTGAATGCTGCTGACAGAGGCTCAAAATCCGGTGCCTGCCTGAGAAGATCCAACGCCTTGATTCTTAAAACAGCGTCCGGAACATTTTCAAAACCAACTGCCAACGCAGAGGCTACAGCTTCTTTGGAGTAGCCTTGATCCACAAGCATGTTTGTCATTCTGGTCTTTATGAATCCCATGACATTTTCTGCTATAACCTCCTCTCTTTCAATGGCGGTTTGTTTTTCAGAGAAAGGTTGTTTTTCAGGGGAGTTTTGTTTGTAATGGTCGGTTTTTATTTGGGATTTTGTCAGATACAGGGATATCGATTTTTCCACAAGGTTTTTTATTGAAAATGTAAAGCCTGATGCCATCATTATCTGAAGAATTCCTATGCTCTGCCGGCGAAGGGCATAGGGGTCAGATGCACCAGTAGGAACAAGATCAATGGAAAAACAGCCGCAGATGGTGTCAATCTTGTCTGCAATTGCAAGAATTTTTCCTGTCAGGGTATCTGGAAGGGCACCACCGGAGTGAACCGGTCTGTAGTGTTGTTCAATTGCGGTTGCGACATCGTTATTCTCGCCACCCTTTTGTGCGTAGACTCTTCCGATAACGCCTTGAAGTTTTGTGAATTCGATAACCATCTGGCTTACAAGGTCTGCCTTGCATATCCTGGCGGCACGGATTACATTCTCTTTCATAACTTTATTTTCACCGTCTGTCTTGTCCAATGTCGGAGCAAGCAGATCCACCATATATGATCCAAGTGCGGCTAATCTTTCCCGTTTTTCAAACATTGAGCCAAGCTGTGCCTGGAAGGTCACTTTTTTGAGCTTTTCCGCAAATTGATCCATTGTCGATTCAAGGTCAACCTTATAGAAAAACTGGGCATCAGACAGGCGGGCACGAAGTACCCTTTCATGGCCATTTGCAACTACGCCCATATCTTTTGTGCAGGTGTTGTTGACAGCAATAAAGCAGGGTTTGAGCTTGCCGTCGCTGTCTGCAAGAGAAAAATACTTCTGGTGCTCACGCATTGCGGTAATAAGAGCTTCATCCGGAACCTCAAGGAACTTTTCATCAAACCTGCCGATGACAGGCCAGGGATACTCGACAAGGTTGGTGACAATGTCAACAAGTTCTTCATCTTTGAGGATTATGCTCTTGTTTTCTTTTGCAACTGCTTCAATCCTCTCCTGCAAAAGTGCTTTTCTCTCTTCAATATCCACAATGACACCGGCATCTTTGAGTACTTTTTTGTACTCCGATGCAGATGAAACCTTGAATTTGCCGGGATTCATGAACTGATGGCCAAAAACAAAATCAGATGATCTGATATTCTGGCTCAGAGGTGTTGCTGTTCCAATTTCAAAGTTCAACACAGTTTCGCCCATAAGTGCCAGAAGAGAGATGATCGGGCGGGCAAAACTGATGGCAAGATCTCCCCACCGCATGCTTTTGGGAAATGGGATGGAAAGAATAAGCTCCGGAAGAGCTGCTTCAAGAATTGTTGCTGTGCTCTCGCATTTTTCCTGTTTCAGGGCACTTAAATAGTTGCCTTTTTCAGTTTCAACAATTTTGATCTCTTCTATCGAGACTCCGGCTTTTTCAGCAAATTTGTGTGCCGCTATTGTGGGCTTGCCATCCTTGTCAAATCCCGCATTTGCAGGAGGACCGGTCAGAGTTGATGTCCGGGCTTTTTGCATATCAGCCACATCCTTGACAATAACAGCCAAACGCCGGGGAGTTCCAAGAATCTGGGCATCACCATGTTCAATACGGAATTTATCCATGGACTTTAAAAGATTGTCCCTGAATGCCTCCAGAGCTGGAACAATATATCCGGCAGGTATCTCTTCTGCACCTATTTCTACTAAAAAATCTTTTACTGAATGGTTTGTCATCACTTGCACCTAAACCTGTTCTACTGTTTTTAAAAGTGGATATCCAAGAGCTTCTCTCTGTGCCACATAAGCTTTTGCACACTCTCTTGCAAGATTTCTGATTCTTCCGATATATCCGGTACGCTCGGTCACGCTTATGGCACCCCTTGCGTCAAGAAGGTTAAATGTGTGCGAACATTTCAAACAGAACTCATAGGCCGGAAGAACAAGACCCTGCTTTACAACCCTGAGGGATTCTGCCTCATATTTTTGAAAAAAATCAAACAGAACATCTGTGTTGGCAATTTCAAAGTTATAGGTTGACTGTTCCACCTCCTGCTGGTGATATACATCTCCATAGGTTACAGTATCATTCCATTTAAGATCATAGACGCTGTTGACACCCTGGAGATACATGCAAAGCCGCTCAAGTCCATAGGTCAGCTCTACGGAAACAGGCTTTAGTTCCAGGCTGCCTGCCATCTGGAAATAGGTGAACTGGGTAACTTCCATGCCGTCAAGCCACACCTCCCAGCCAAGACCGGATGCTCCAAGGGTTGGAGATTCCCAGTCATCTTCTACAAACCTGATATCGTGTTCCATTGGATCAATTCCAAGTACCTTGAGGCTGTCAAGATAGAGCTGCTGTACATCAGGAGGAGAGGGTTTGAGAAGCACCTGATATTGATAGTAGTGTTGAAGACGGTTGGGATTTTCACCATAACGTCCGTCAGTTGGCCTTCTTGACGGCTGGACATATGCCACTTTCCAGGGCTCAGGCCCAAGTGATTTTAAAAGAGTTGCATGGTGGAATGTTCCTGCACCCACCTCCTCATCATAGGACTGTATGAGCACACAACCCTTGTCTGCCCAGAATTTCTGCAAGTTTAAGATTACATCCTGAAAGTTCATTTTTTCTCGCTTTTGGTTATTAATATTTTAAAAATGCCGGCTGGATAATTTATTTGTTGTCATGTTGTTTCTCCCATGCAACAGTTACATTATATGACAGCAAGGCTGTTGCCTTCAGTTGACAAGAATCCCCTCAAAATCAATGCCAGTGTCCAAAACATCAGCATCAGCCTCTTTTTTCACAATATCTTTCCAGCCATCTCTGAGAGATTCAATATTGATTTTTTCTCCGATTGCCCACAAGCATCCACCACCTCCGGCACCAGTAAAACGGGCACCGCAGCCTTGTCTCTGTGCACACTCAAAAAGCTCTTTGCCGGTCTTGTCAAGTACATCAGGGGTCATGCCAAGACGTATAGAGGTTTCCTGATTCATCAATGAGGCGGCAAGGTTAAAGTCCCTGTTTTTTACAGAACCGGAAAAGGCTTGGGTAATCTTGATTATCTCCTGCCATTTATCACGATCCCGACCCGCAAGAAAGCTTTTGATCCATCTGCTGTTTATATCGCTTGATACATGAGGAATACCGCAGTATGCAACCAGAATATTGCTGTTCATGTCATAGGCAGATGCCCTCCCTCCGGTTATAATGCCTCCGACAGGGTTAAGGGGGGGAGATGGCAATATTGTATTGTCTGCTGCAATCAGATTCTCTCTTGTAAATGAGATCCCATTGCTGCCCATATGCCAATACCAGCAGTTGACTCCTCCGTAGGCTGCGGCAAGCTGATCCTGCAAACCGCATGGAACTCCTGCCACGCTTGATTCAATGTAATGGGCAAGCAGTGCTGTATGTGCCGGTTCAACTATATTCCCCGCTCGCAGGATTAATTCTGATGGCTTCAGTTGATTATTCTCCGGGTCTGTCTGAAGCGGTTCACCCGCGATGCTGACGGCATTATAGTGTGTTTCAATGGAGCTTTCCATGGCTGACCTGAATGCTCCAATCATGGCTACCGCAGCCGCAGAAGATCCTCCAAGTGCACTTCGGGGGGGAGAAGAGGATTCAATTTGCACATGAACTCCATCCGCATTAAAAAATCCTGCAACTGCAAACATCAACCCCATGGGATGGTTAAAAGGAGCTGTTTGTGCCTCAAACTCAGCACTTTGAAAACCTTTGGAGGATATCTTGATGTAACCATCTTTCCATGGAGAGAGAGTGACAGTGGTTCTCATATCAAGGGCAATGTTGAATGTAGAAGGTTCAAGGTGTCCAAGAGGAAGGAAAAATGTGCTGATGTCAAGCGTGCCGCCTAAATCAACCCTGCACGGTACTGAGGCAATGACCTCTTTTTTCTCAAGTATTTTTTTCAGATTCATGATTTTTATCAGGTTAATATCTCAATTGAATATTATTTTAACCAGGTTATCCT
>JADFYT010000099.1 GCA_015232935.1 Desulfamplus sp. | reverse complement strand
TCGCAATATTGAAAAATCTTAATATCTACCCGACAATTTAAACTTGAAGAAGCACTAAGTCACTGCCTGACAATTTTCAGCTTGTCAGAAGCATAATCCAGAGCCCTCTCAGAATAATTATCAGCCGGCAGCTTTATAAGCTCCAGTACACTTTCGTCAAATTGCCGTTTTATTTTCCCGGGAATTCCGGCAACCAGGGAAAACGGTGGAATCTCTGTATTTTCAAGCACAACAGAGCCTGCTGCTACAATGCTGCCCTTGCCAATCATAGCACCGTTCATGATAATGGAACCCATGCCGATCAGACATTGATCTTCGATAGTGCAGCCGTGTATTACACATTTATGGCCAATAGTCACTCCATCGCCAATGGCAAGAGGCTTGCCGTAATCTTCGTGGCACATTGTCATATCCTGAATGTTTGTATTCTTGCCAATGACAATGGCGTCACAGTCTCCGCGTAAAACACAGTTGAACCACACAGAAGAGTTTTCTCCTATGGTTACATTGCCAATTATAGTCGCATTGGGCGAGATATAAACTGTTGGATGAATGGAAGGGGTCTGGTTATTAAAACTGTATATAGCCATTTTTCTCCTGTTGATTGAATATTTTTTCACCTGTTTATGTAAAAGTCACAAGTTCTCAATAAGTCAGGGCAAAAAAATCATGCCGCAGGTATGGATTTGTGAAGTGGAAGTTTTATTGTAAATGTTGAGCCCTTGCCAGGCGAGGAATCTGCCTCCAGTATTCCCTTGTGATCCTCGGTAATAATGAAATAAGAGATAGACAGCCCAAGACCCCTGTTTCCTTTTTTAGTTGTAAAGAAAGGCTCGAAAACCTTTTTACGAATCTCCTCTTCCATGCCTTGGCCATTGTCAGAAATAGAAATTGAGGCCATTTTATCATCAGAAGAGTAAACCCTGATCGCAAGGTGCTTTTTTTCATCCGCTGTTTTATGTTCAACTGACTGCAAGGCATTTTTAAGAATATTGAGAAGCACCTGTTGAATTTTTCCTGGCTGGCAAGAGATCAGGGGCATATCTTTTTGATAATCTCTTGCGATCTCCAGATCATCGATATTCTTGTCTGCCTTTGTCCTGTACTCTGCCAATATCATTTTAACGGCCTTTTCCGTCAAGACTGAAAGATCCTCATGATTGAGAGTACCTTCATTCTTGCGGCTGAAACTCAACAGATCATCTACAATATGTGCTGCCCTGTTACCAGACTGCTGGACAGAATCCATCATACGGATAATTTCACGTTTCTCGATATACTGCTTTATTGATTCAAGTGTTATGCCGCACTCCATTGCTGCTTTGTGGTTTGCGGGAATATCACCAAATATTCTGTTTCTGATAACCTGAAGATTCTGAATTATGGCAGCAAGCGGGTTGTTGATTTCATGGGCCATTCCAGCAGCAATTCCTCCGATAGAGAGAAGTTTTTCCGACTGGACAATAACCTCATCCATTCTTATCCGTGCTGTGACATCATCAATCCTGATAACAGCTCCACTGTTCTCATTAAAACTGAAAGGATAAATTGCGAAGTTGTTAATTACAAGTTTTCCTCTTATATAAACCTGAACACGATTTTTCTCGACAAGCTCTCCGGAAGTTACTGCTTTCTCGATACTGCTGTTGATCAGATTATAAAAAGGAAAAACTTCAGAAATTGATCTTCCTGCTGGCTCCTCATCTGCCCCGATCCTTGCAAGTTCTCTGGCATGAGAGTTCATATCGGTTATTCTGCAGTTACTGTCAACGCTTATCAGGCAAGACGAGATAGCATTGATGACCTTGAGCAGATATGCCCTTGCCTGTTTGATTTTTCTTGTTGCCTCAAGATTTTTCTCTATTTGTTTATTTAGCTCCTGGTTGGTTTGACGCAATTCAGATGTTCTTTCCAGAACGATCTGCTCAAGACCGTTTTTGATATTGTAAAGTTCCAGAAAGACATTGACCTTGCTCAGAAGAATGAATTTATTCAAAGGCTTGAAGATAAAGTCAACCGCTCCTGTACCGTAACCCTTGATCTCCTTGGCATCGTCCCTGTCAATTGCAGTGACAAAGATAATCGGGATAGTTGCTGTCTCCTCGTTTGATTTGAGTATCTCGGCCACCTCATAGCCATCCATTTCAGGCATCTGTACATCAAGTATGATAAGGGCAAAAACATGATCAAGAATCTGTGCCAGAGCCTCATTGCCTGATGATGCCCTTATTACTTGAGCATCTAGTTTGGAGAGTATCTTTTCAAGAGCAAACAGGTTCTCTGGAATATCATCCACAATGAGAATTTTGGGCTTCAATATGTCGTTATCCATAGGTTTTATTTTCCAGTAGTTTTTCTATATTCCGGCACACTTCATCTGTAACCTGACACTTTGCTTGCCATAAAAATGCATTTTTGTTTTCATGATGGCCACAAAAAAAGGCCATGAATGTTTGGTTACATATTTGAGATAATCTCATCTTTGAAGCAGTATGAAAGATGCCTATTTTCCGAGTAGTTTTTCTATAAAACCCGGGATATCATCAAGATTCAGTATGTGGTCAACCGCATTTGTTTTTATTGCACTGCGAGGCATGTAATTGATTTCTGCTGTTTCAGGATTTTCCGCAATGGTTATCCCTCCCAGGGATTTTATCCTCTTGATCCCTTTTGTCCCATCAAAATTGGCACCGGTTAAAATAATGCCGACAAGAGTTGAACCAAATGCCTCTGCTGCTGATTCAAACAGCACGTCAATTGATGGGCGACAGTAACATACAGGGGGGTCAACCGAGAGTGAGAAATAATAATCCTTTTCTACAAGCAGATGGTAGCCTCCAGGTGCAATATATATATTGCCGGGTTCGATTTTTGTCTTGTCCAGTGGCTCCTTGACAGATAGCTGGCATTTATCATTTAACGATGTAATCAAGTATGATTCCTGGTCAGCCTTTCTGTGCTGGACAACCATTATGGGAAGTATAAAATCAGACCTGAACATTGGCAGTATCCTGTGAAGAGCATTAAAACCTCCGGCAGAGACTCCTATTGCGATAGCCTTGAGTTCAGATATCATCACAGAACATCCCGTTTTTTCTTGAAGATTCTGGCGGCTTTATCAACAACTGAATACAATGGAGCACTTGTGGAGAATTCAAGGCTCTCCTTGGCCCCAAGGCATAAAAAACCATTTCTCCTGAGGCTTTGGCTAAAAAGTTCCAGTACATGATCCTGTAGTTTTTTATTGAAATAGATAAGTACATTACGACAGATAACCATGTTCATCTCTCCAAAAACACCGTCAGTTACCAGATTATGATTTGCGAAGACAATGTTTTTTTTAAGAGAGCTGTCAAAAATTACAGAGTCATATCCAGCGTGGTAGTAACCGGCAAAAGACTCTTTGCCTCCGGATCTTTGGTAGTTGGCGGTATTTAGTTTCATGTCTGCGGCAGGATATATCCCGTCTCTGGCGATTTCCAGGACATTATCGTTAAAATCCGTTGCATAGATAATACAGTTATCATAAATACCCTCTTCCCTGAACAGTATGGCAAGTGAGTATATCTCTTCTCCTGTGGAGATGCCGGCCGCCCATATTTTAACAAAAGGATAGGTTTTCAAATATGGAATAATCATCTGCCGTATGGATAGAAAAAAGTGCGGATCTCTGAACATTTCAGTGAAGTTGACTGAAATGTTGTGCAAAAACCGTCTGAAAAAGTCCTTGTCATGAATAATCAAGGGTATCATCTCGGATAATTTTTCCAGACCGCTCTCATCCAGATTTTTTTCAAGTCGCCTTTTCATTGATGCATAGGCATAATTTGTGAAATCATAACCATGTACCAGCTTTACAGTCTCCAGAATCAATCTGATTTCAATATCTTCATGATCAATGGCTTTTTCTTCAGACAGTTCTTCAGTATCAAGCCCATCTTCAATGTCTTGTATTAAAATATTCATATTGTTGGAGCTTTCCATGGCCATGATTTATCTTTTGAACTGTTTTTTAACAAAGCTATTTATAGAGCCACACTCTCAAAAGCGTCAGAAGTTTTGATGTATCCAAAGGTTTTGAAAGATAATCGTTTGCACCGCACCTGATACACTCATCCCTGTCCGAAGCCATAGCCTTTGCTGTGAGGGCAATAATGGGAAGTGTCTGGAATTTAGTGTTGCTTCGTATGCGTCGCATTGTTTCATATCCATCCATAACCGGCATCATGATATCCATTAAAATAATATCAGGCATTAACCCATCTTCAAGGGCTTTTAATGCTTTTTCGCCATTATTCGCTATGCTTACATCCATCCCTTTGGATTTGAGAAATTTGTTGAGAGCAAAAGCGTTACGCATGTCGTCATCAACAACAAGAACCTTCTTTTCTTTAAGATAAGTCTGCTGATCCCTGACTTTTTTAATCATTTTTTTCTGGTTTTCAGGCATTTGACTCTCTACTCTATGTAAAAACAGAGCGGTTTCATCAATAAGGCGCTCCATTGAAACAGCATTCTTTAAAACAATGCTGGCAGAGTACTGCTCAAGTTTCTGGGTCTCTTCAGAAGTCAGGTCTCTACCTGTAAATATGATCACTGGCAGCATCTCTATCCGGGAATCATTGCGGATTCTGTCCATAAGCTCAAATCCAGATATATCAGGCAGACCAAGGTCAAGAATCATGCAGTCAAAATGTTTTTCCTTGAGTAAAGAGAATGCCTCCTCTCCGGTGGCGGCAGCCGTAACCCTGATGTCGCTGGTACTCATCAGTTTTAGAATGCTCTGTTGTAGCTCTTTGTTGTCCTCAACTACCAGCAGATTCTTTACATCGCTTGTAAGCACATTCTCGATTTTAAACAAAGCCTTGTTAAGATCATTGCTTGAAACAGGTTTGGTAAGATAGCCAACAGCCCCTTTTTCAAGCCCTTTATGGCTATGGTCATATCCGGACATTATATGGACAGGGATATGGCGTGTGTCAGGATTGGTTTTAAGTTCATTCATGACTGTCCAGCCGTCAATACCAGGAAGCGAGATATCAAGAATAATGGCAGTGGGTTTATTGTCAATCACATACTTTATGCCCTCTTCTCCTGTTGCTGCAAGCACGCTGTTATACCCGTGTTTGCTGAAAAATTTGGTGAGAATTTTTCCAAACTCTGGATCATCTTCAATTATCAGCATTGTTTTTGAGGCCCCCTCGGAAGGTGCGGCAGTCACGGAAGGATCTTCATGAGATGAAGAGCTGGTTGAAGATAGCGAATGGGGGGATATTTGTCCATCTGCATGACTTTTTGAGTCTTGTGTTGATAGAGTCTTGTCTTCAGTCGAGAAATTTTTCATGCTTGCGGATGCGGATTGAGCAATGCTGCTTTTTGTTCCAGATGCTTGTAATGCCACTGATCCTTTCGCTTCTTCTGTTTTTGACGATGCAAAGAGCTTTTTCTGGTTGGGATTAATACTTTCAGGGATATAAAGGGTAAAGGTCGAGCCTTTGCCAAGCTCGCTTTCCAGCGTGATCTGCCCCCCCAGAAGATTGGCAAGCTCTTTGGAGATGGACAGACCAAGACCTGTTCCGTCATGTCTTCTGCTTGTAGAGCCGTCAACCTGCTTGAATGCTTCAAAAACAGCATCAATTTTATCTGCCGGAATTCCGGAGCCTGTATCAGTAACAGATATGGCGATGGCATTTTCTCGGGTAAGATTTACAGTACGGCTTTCCGCATCAGGTGGTTTCATAAGCTCTTTGCCTGAAGGGGCATGAGGAGACTGAACTTTAATAAGCACGTCAGGAGAAGGTCTTTGAAAATTTAACGTAATTGTGCCGGCCTCTGTAAATTTGATCGCATTGCCGATGAGGTTGCGGATGATCTGTTCAAGCCTGTGCAGATCTGTCTCTATGATATCTGGCAGGTTTTCTGCCATTCTTACCTTGAATTCAATGCCCTTTGCTTTTGCCATATGGACAAATTCAGTTTTAAAATGAGAGCCGATCTCGCTGATGGAACATCTGGCAATATTGAGTTCGATCTTTTTGGCCTCAATTTTGGAAAGATCAAGGATATTGTTTATAAGATGCAGAAGGTTCTGGCCACTTCTGTATATGGACGCTGCCGATTCAATCTGGTCAGGAGTCAGGTTCTCCTCCTCATTTTCTGCAAGCATATTGGCAAGTATCAGAAGGCTGTTAAGAGGAGTCCTCAGCTCATGAGACATATTTGCGAGAAACTCGGATTTATATTTGGTCTCAACACGAAGCTGCTCGGCTTTCTTCTCAATCTCCATCTGTTTTAGCGTAAGAATGTCATTGCTTTTTTCAATTTCCTTTTTTTGTACCTCCAGAATCTGGTTTTTGTCCTCCAGCTCCTCATTGCTTGCCCGCAGCTCCTCTTGTTGAGCCTGCAGCTCCTCTTGCTGATTCTGCAGTTTCTCTTCTGAGGATTTTAGTATCCGTGTCTGCTCTTCCAGCTCCTCGTTGGTAGCCTTGAGCTCCTCTTGCTGGCTTTTGAGCTCTTCTGCCTGTTCACGAGTCTGGGACAGAAGCAAGGAGAGCTTCTCGTTGAACATGGCTCCGTTAATGGCAATAGCAAGATTTTCCGAGGCAGCCTCAAGAAATTCAATATGAAGAGAAGAAAAGTTTTCAATGGATCCAAGCTCCATGACCCCTTTGACATCATCTTCATAGATTAACGGTATGAGAATAATATTTCGAGGCGCGACATTGCCAAGTGATGATTCAATCTTGAAATAGCTGTCAGGGATTTCCGTAAAAATGATTGTCTTTTTTTCCAGTGCCGCCTGCCCGGTCAAACCTTCTCCTGGTTTAAAGCGGTTATAGACACCCTTTCTTGTTCTGAAGGCGTATGAAGCGACCATTTTAAAGTCTTGCTGAACTTCGTCCTTGACAAAAAAGGTTCCTACTTTTGCGTTAATATATGATGCGATAAAATCGATTGCCTTACTCGAAATTGTCACCATATCTTGTTGCCTTCCTATGATCCCGCTCAATTCGGCCTGTCCGTTTTTCAACCAGTTCTGGGTCTGTTTAGTGGTATTTGCCTCTTCAAGGGTGTACATCAACTTGTTCAATGATGTGGCAAGTTCGTCTTTTTCAGACTCGGATTTAATGCGAAGCGAATAGTCATCACTATCAATGGCCTTCTGGAGGTTGGAGAAGATAAAACGAAACCGCTCAAGATTGTTTTGAAGTGTGTTATGAAGAGTCTCCCGCTCAATCTCTTTTTGGCGGATCTGTTCAACCATCTTGACAAAGCCATTAAACAGGACTCCGACCTCGTCAATACGGTCGATCTTTTTTATTGCTATTGAAAAATCACTGTCCTCAGCTATTTTTTTTGACAGCTTGGCAAGTTGGAGTATCGGCTTGTTGATTTTAGTTACACCGACCATGACGACTGTAATAATAATCAGTGCAATAATAATGAATGATATTATCATACGGTTCTTTGATGTGGTAATTGCATTGTTAATAGGCTCTTCTGTATAAAAAAGTTCAAATTTGCCAACCGTTTTTTCTTTTAGTATTATGTCTCCGGAAATTTTTTTTATACCTGAAGAATTGGCATTGATAACATAAGGGGCATTGATGGTCTCGATATTATACTCTGTTAGTGTGTCTTTGGATAATGTGTTTTCTGGTGATTCGTCTGCTGGCGAAGTCCCATAAAGCGATACGCCGCCCAATGCCTTTTTGGCATTGCCAATAAAAAAACCACCTGTTTCAAATATGTTTATAGCTATAATAAGTTTGTTTTTTAATATGACATTGCTCAGGCGGTTGATCTCGTTTCCATTATAGTCCCATAGTGGCTGTCCATAAGCCTGTTCTGCAAAAGAGACGGCGTTGGATAAAGATATATTGAGATACTCTGTTAGATTTTTTTTATTAATGTGGTTAAAATAGATAGTGGAGATTATACTTGTAATAGCCACAACAGAGAAAATTACAAAAGCAA
>JADFYT010000098.1 GCA_015232935.1 Desulfamplus sp. | reverse complement strand
TATTCTTTTTAGATTCTTTTTTCAAGAAACTTGTTCGATATATATGATAAAAAATGCGGGATAGTCTGTTGTGCTGCCTACACTGGCTAAAAATATTTTTTCAGGAAATTCATGCCATATTCAGTTCCATCCATGACATAAGATCAGAACGGCTGACAATGGCAGATACCTTATCGACATGCTCCTTGATTTTTTCGATTCCCCCCTCCTGCCTGTCAACAAGAGTAATCACCTGTATCACGTCAAGCCCCTGTGTCCTTGCCCTTTGGACAGCCTTTATTGTTGAGCCTCCGGTAGTTACCACATCTTCAACAATAACAACCTTTTCACCTTCTGCCATATCTCCTTCCACCCACTTTATCATGCCATGATCCTTCTGTTCTTTTCTGATGGAAAAGGCTTTTACCGGCCGTTTTCCAAGATAGGATGCAAATGATGTCGCTACGGCAATCGGGTCAGCACCAAATGTCAGCCCCCCTACACCGGTGCAATCTGAATTGCGAATCTGGTCAAACACAAGGTTGCCGACAAGAAACATCCCTTCTGGATCAAGCATTACAGGCTTGCAATTTACATAAAACTGGCTCATGGTTCCTGATGCCAGTTTGAATATGGCTTGCTCGCTGTATTTAAATGATCTGGTGCAAAGAAGTTCTATTAATCTTTTTTTCATTTGATTTTATCCTTTCAATTTAGGTATAACGGCCATACTTCAGGAATGAGTCCGCAATAACATTCCCATTTTAAAATCTATATACGCCGTCCTTCAGGGCTGGTGTGAAATGAGCAAGTTATTTAAAACCGGTTCCTTGAGGCTCTATATCAGGTTTCCTGCAAAAATGGACTGTACAGGGTGAAAAGCAAATTTTGCAGGATCTCTGTTTATAGCAAAGCCTTCACTGAAGGAAGAAGCCGTTTATGCGGATTCAGTGAAGGCTTGCGTGCAAGGAAAACTGTTTTGCAGCACTCCTTGTCAAGAATGCGTATATATCAGTAAATTTCATTTGAGTCAAACCATCATCATTGACTGTTACGGATCTGCCTGAGCACCTGAACAAACTGTTTTATTGACAATGAAAAACCTTGTCAAACAGCATAAATACATGAACAAAGGAGTATAAAAATGGAGAAAGAGGCACAACAGCTATTCAAACACTGGATACCTGTCATATTAGCAATACTGGCCATAATTGTGACAGAGGGATTATATAAACCTGCCACAGCAGGAGATGAAAACACCTATGAATCCCTTAAGCTGTTTTCAGATGTTCTGCAGGAGATTGAAGATAACTATGTTGACAAGGTGGATACTAAAGTATTAATCCAGAATGCCATCAAAGGAATGGTAAGCAATCTTGACCCTCACTCCAGCTTCATGCCTCCCGAGGCATTTGGTGAACTACAAGATGATACAAGGGGAGAATTTGGCGGTGTTGGCATTGTCGTTGCCCTTAAAAAGGGGATGCTGACTGTGATATCTCCCATAGAAGGTACTCCCGCATACAGAGCTGGTATCAAGGCAGGTGATATAATCATTAAAATTGATGGAGAATCAACAAGTGACCTGGAGTTGTGGCAAAGTGTCAAAAAGATGAGAGGAGAGATAGGAGAAGCTGTCCTCATAACCATTTTAAGAGAGGGCATTGCCGAACCTGTTGACTATAATCTGATTCGGGATATTATCCCGATGACAAGCGTGAGGAGTGCGACTCTTGCACCCGGTTACGGCTATTTGTGGGTTACAAACTTCAGAGACCGAACAGCAGATGAGATCAAAGAGGCTCTATCAAGACTTGAATCCAGTTCAAATATACCCCTAAAAGGGTTGATTCTTGATTTAAGAAACAACCCCGGCGGACTTCTTGGGCAGGCTGCCGAGGTTTCAGATATTTTTCTTGATCAGGGGACAATCGTCTCTATAAAGGGAAGGTTTGAACAGCAGACAGAGATCTTTAAAGCACATTCTACGCCTGATGACCGAAAATATCCACTTGCGGTTCTTATAAACAGCGGCAGTGCAAGTGCATCAGAAATAGTTGCCGGTGCACTTCAGGATCACAAACGGGCACTTATTCTTGGAACTACATCATTTGGAAAGGGTTCTGTCCAGAGTGTCAAGCCTCTTCGGGACGGCTTTGGGCTCAAATATACTATTGCCCGTTACTATACTCCAAACGGAAGGTCAATTCAGGCAGAGGGCATTAAACCTGACATCGAAATAGCTTATAATTTTAATGAAGAAGAAGATGATGATAATGAAAAAGAGCCATCTCCCATGAAAAAGATGTTGCGGGAAAAAGATCTTAAAAATCATCTGGAACCAACAAAGAGTGATACAGGCAATGAAAAGACGAATGATCCCGCAAAAGAGAATAAGACTCAAAAAAAGATAAAGAACAAAAAACAGGATATCCAGAAAAAAGATGAAGTAGAGTCCAAAACATCTGAGTCTCTTGTTGATATTGAAAAGTTAAAAAAAGATCCCCAGGTTCAAAGAGCTCTTGATATTTTAGTCGGGTATGATGTTTTCAGCGGGCTGAACTGAAGCTGTGAATTATAGAGAATCAGAGCAAAAAAGAGACTTGTTGCAACAGGGATCAGGGAATCACAAGCCTGTACATCAAAACCCTGATCAATCAAAAGATAACTTGTTTGAATCTGGAAAAAAAGATCAAGACCCTGAAAAAAAAGCAGAGGCTCCGGGTCTTGTATATGAGCTGATGAAGGGGATGGCGGGCATTTGTCTGCTGGTATCTGTACTGGCGACATTTGCCATGCTGGCTGATTTATATTTCAACAACGCTTTTTTGTATTTTAGCAATGCCTTTTTTGGGGATACATACCAGATTATAAATGATCAGACGAAAAACAGGAGGCAAAAAGGAGTTTCCAGTATAACATCAGAACATGGTCAGGGTCCTGTATTTGAAGTATTTGACGATCAGCCCGACCCAAAACCAAATGACATAGGCTCTCCCAAAAATGAGATAGCCAATCCAACTACTGACCATGATGAAAATTATCCGCAAAAAGATAAAGAAAACAAGGGGCATGAAGAGAATAATAAGTTGCCTGACAGTCAAGATAACTCCCGGGACAGCCACAAGGAGTTAACGGAAAGTAGTAACAAAAGACGGCCGGATACTAAAAAGGATTTAAATGATGGTGATACGGCTGATTCAGATTCTGTACTAAAAGTGCCTCTGCCTCCTGTTTCTGCCGAAGAAAAAAAGAGCAAGCCACCCCGTATCGCCATCATAATTGACGATATGGGTTATGATCCCAAAATAGCAGATTCAATAAGCAGAATAGACAAAAATATAACCATATCAATTCTCCCAGGATCTCCGTTTGGCAGACGTATTGCACAGACGCTGCACTCAAGAGGTACGCAGATCATGCTTCATCTACCCATGGAACCGCTGCAATACCCGTCTGTCAATCCCGGTCATGGTGCTATCTTGTCTGATATGACACCTGATAACGTCCTGACCCTGCTGAACAAAAATCTTGAATCTGTACCTCATGCCATTGGAGTAAATAACCATATGGGATCCAGGTTGACGACACTCTCCGTGCAAATGGTACAGATATTTGAGATTCTCAAACAAAAGAACCTTTTTTTCATCGACAGCCTTACATCAAATCAATCTTCAGGAATAAAGTCCGCAAGGCAAGTCAACCTGTCATTTGCAAGCAGAGATATTTTTTTGGATAACATCAAGGACAAGGCTTACATAAAAAAACAGTTCAGGGAGTTGATCCGTATGGCAAAACAAAATGGTACATCCATTGCAATTGGCCACCCCTATAACGAGACATATATTGTGCTTAAAGAAGAGATACCGTCTCTTCCAAAAAATATCAAACTTGTGCCTGTATCTGAATTGGTGACAATCAAGGAGTAGGTTTTAAATAAACTGTTCACAAGAATACACCGACCTTGAAGGACGGCGTATTTAGATTTTTAAACAGGTATCTTGTTTGGGACTTATTCCTGAACAATGGATCTTCTGAAGAACTCACTTATCATCCAGTATTTTGTGCTGCAATTGCCAACCACTCTCCATCGGTTCTGACCTCTGATACTGAAAAGCCAATGCTGACAAGAGATTCTATCATTAAAGGCTCTCTCTCTTTGATAATACCCGATAATATTATGACTCCATTCATTTTTGAGATCTTCTTGATGTCAGGCATGATATCAAGAAGGACTTCGGCAATTATGTTGGCTGCAACCAGATCAAACTGCAAATTATTATGTGCGATACATTGGTCTAAAGTACCTTTTTCAACATAAAACAGATCAGCAGGAATATTATTTTTTACAAGATTATCTTTTGCCACCTGCACCGCAACCTCATCTGTATCTATGCCTGCAAGAGAAGATGCCCCAAGTTTTGCCGCCGTAATCATAAGTATGCCCGACCCTGTACCCACATCAAAAAAGCTGTTTCCAGCTTCAAGATATTTTTCAATAAGAGCCATGCACATGGATGTTGTTGGATGGGTACCTGTTCCAAAAGCCATTCCAGGATCAATCTCAATGACAACATCATCTGGATTTGGCACAAAGTCCCTCCATGCGGGCTTTATTACCATTCTGTCAGTAATTCTGGATACATGAAAAAACTGTTTCCATGATTCAGCCCAGTCTTCCTGATCCACAATCCCGGTTTCAATGCTGACCTTTATATCCAGCACAGCAAGCCCGCCAGCCTTTTTTCGTATATTCTCGAGTATTTCAAGTGATGAGTCTGTATCTGGAATATAACCTGAAACCCAGGTTTCATCAGGTATGGGAAGGGCATCACTGCCAAATCCTTCAGGAGGGGCTTCAAGCGGTACCTGGCAAACGACACCCTTCAATCCCATAGAAAAAAATATATCAGAAACAAGCTCTTCTGCAAGCGAGATATCTTTTGATTCAAACAGAGCCTTTACATGTATCCATTTCATAATTCAAACCGCCTTCCGTTTTCGAGGTTGGATATAACTGATATTTGACGATTTCCTCAAAGATGCTCATACTCCCGCGGATCTATTCATATGCTCTGTGATTGCATCTAAAATATCCGACCACCATAAGTTCATACAGGGCATGGCATGCCCCATGCCTTTGACGATTTTAAATTGTGAACCTGGTATTGCCTGTGCCGTTGCCTCTCCTCCTGACAGTGGTACCAGAGGGTCGTCATCACCATGTATAACAAGGGACGGGACTTTCAGGTCGCCAAGAGTTTTGGTTCTTTTTTTTTGCGTAAGAATAGCAAGATACTGGCGGGCAATCCCCTCCGGATAAAAAGAGCGGTCGTATGAGCTGGCAGCCAGATCCCTGTGAAATTCTTCATCAAACTGCAATCCATTTCCATGAACAAGTTCAAAAAATCTTGTCATATGTTCAATATAACCGTCACGATGAGCCGGTGCCGGAGCAAGCATTGCATCCATAGCCTCTTTTGCGGGTTGAAAAGACCTGTTGTCTCCTGTATGGCTGTAAACAGAAGTCAGGCTTGACATGCGGTCAGGATGATTGACAGCAAGGGTCTGGGCAATAAAACCACCCATAGATATCCCACAGACATGGGCTTTGCGGATATCAAGAAAATCAAGAAGTCCTGCGGCATCATCTGCCATATCATCAATGCTGTATGGAACCTGCTCCCGCTTTCCCATGAACAGGGCAAACATTTTTTTTGTGATCTCCTGCATACTCAATCCATCGCATTTTGTTGACAGCCCGATGTCCCTGTTATCGAACCTGATTACATAGAAGCCCTGGTCAGCCAGTTTCCCGCAGAAGCTGCTCTCCCAGCCAATAAGCTGCACACCAAGACCTGCAATCAGCAATAGTGCCGGAGATGATGAACTGCCAAAAGTTTCATACTCAATCTCTATACCGTTGCTTTGGGCTTTTGCCATTAAATTTTATCCTTTTATTGTAAGGTCATCAATTTATTATAAGGTCACCAAGCGTTGCAAACATTAAGGGCGACCGGTTAGTCGCCCTTAAAATAACATAAAAAAAAATGGAAATTCCTATACCCTTAAATTACTATAATTGCTCAGGAACTTCAATCCAACAAAAATTACAGAGCAGCTTATTATGTTCTATTTGCTGATAACTCTTCTTTTTTGCTGATTATAGCCTCGGCAATCTTTTCACCTGAATCCCCAAACAACGTATCAATATCTACAAGGTCAAGCAGCGTATCATCCCATTTAACAACATCTGTTTCCAGAATAATATCCTTGATTCTTGTGTATTTTCCACCCAGTGCCTTGATCTTGTTGAGCAAGGAAACCTGGGTTGACTCCTTGAATCCGACATGGATGGAGAGAAGGTATTCAATGACACTGGAGTTAGGAGAAGCCGAAAGTACGGGAATAACAAGAATGCTTCTGCCATCTTTTCTTCCTTTGCCGATATAGACATTCCCCTCACGTACAATAATATTTTTGGTTCCTTTGAGCTGGTGTTCGGTTTCAACCCTGGAGACTTCGGATTCTATGATTCCTGTTTTTTTGACCACATCTATCCTTGTTTCAGAAGTTGGTTCTCCAAGCAGGTTAAGACCTGATATTTTGTAGAGCAATGCACCCTTTACAACAGAGATAACCTCCTGTAGATTTTTTATAACAACCACATTTTTGTTGGTGATCTGAGATATAGCCAGGCCATTTGCGGCAAGTTCATCAAACAGAGGGCCTTCAAACTTTTCAGTAAAATCAAATCTTTCGACTTTATCTGAAATGCGGCTTGTGCCCACTGTAACTGTCTTGGCCTGATGTTTTATGGCATCAACCGGTCTTGCCATTGTGTTTATGGCTTCAGACATGTTTTTGAAAAATTCGTCCAGCATATTTGCCGGAGTACCTTTTCTGGCGAAATCTATCTCAAAATCCGCAACCGGCAGCCGACCCGCCAGGTATTTTAAAAGCAATGTGATGTTTGCGGCATTATCAATTCCCATTGCCGCAGGAAATCTCTTCTCCCTGCGCCGTTTGGAAAAGTCTTTGTAAAATGAGGCCACTTTTTCCCTGAAGTGCTTTTCCAGTATAACCTCATATGCATCCCGTCCCATATTTTTGTATTCACTTACCAGCTCTTTGATGTCATTTTGGCGGTTGTATATAAACTCAGACCCCTCATTAATGGAAAGTGCGGCGTAGTATCCCCAAAGGTGTCCTACAAGAGTGTTCAAAACAGGAGCCAAATGCTCGTTTACAGCAGGCACTCTGAATACATCTTCAGCATAATTGTCAAACCTGTCCTCACCCTCATTGGTAATAACAACAGGAGCTGCTTTGTGGGCATGAAATATCGCAGTGTCCTTGATAATATCCTTGAGTACACTCTCGCGGGTACCGGCAGCACAGATAATGATCAATGGCTCTGACGACAGATCAATATGCTTTTTATCCTCAACAAAGTCTGAAGATATTGTTTTGTAACATAACTCGCTCAGCTTTATCCGTATTTCATCTGCTGATGTTTTATTGGAGCCGCTTCCCACAGTTGCCCAGTAATTTCTTGATATGGCAAGTCTAAAGGCTGACTTTTTGATTTTCTCCTTCATATCAAGAACTTTGTTCATCTTTTCAGGCAGACGGCTCAATTCATTGATCTCATCAGTCAATCTCCTGGCAGATATGGTACCAGTCATTGATGCAATATGAAGCCCCAGAATAGCACCGGCTGTAAGCTGTGAATAGAAAGCCTTGGTAGAGGCCACAGACATCTCGATATCCCGCCCGCTGCTTGTGTACAAAACCCCCTCGGCTTTAAAGGTAAGATCAGAATCACGACGGTTTACAATAGCAAGGGTTCTTGCTCCTCTTGATCGGAGCATATCAACAGTTCTGTTGGTGTCTGTGGTGGTACCGGACTGGCTTATGGCAACTACAAGATAGTTTTTCATGGACTCTTTGGAATCATCATCTCCCAAAAGAAAAAAACCCGAAAGTTCAGATGATTTCATTGCCCTGATATCAAAATTACGGTCTGATACACGGCATGTATTCCCATAAGATGCATCTTCACAACCTTTATCTGCACTTGATTGAAATTGATGAT
>JADFYT010000097.1 GCA_015232935.1 Desulfamplus sp. | reverse complement strand
TAGTATTTTTTCAATTGCCGTCATTATACCATCAGAGTCCAAATTGAGCTAACTTTAAAAACTTGATCATCGAGTATCATGATTTCTTATTATGTTTATGACGGTGCATTTGGCAATAATCCCTGCCTACAAATAGTCAGGAGTTGCGGTTTGTCTATGATTTCAAAACTCCAGTGCAATTCTGCACTATGGTATCCTTACAAGGGAGAGTATAGTGGGCATGGTCGTCATCGTAAATATGGGGACAAAGTTGACTATCGCAACCTTCCTGAAGAATACCTCAAGAGCAGTACTATAGAAAATGGAGAGGAAGAGCGGATTTATCAAATTGAAGTATGGCACAAGGATTTTCCTGCTCTATTGAATGTAACAGTGATTCAGAGAATACAGCTCAAAGATGGAAAGACAGGACATGTTGTATTATTCAGTGATGACCTTGATTTGCCATACGATAAGATGATTTTGTATTACCGTTTGAGATTCCAGATCGAGTTTACTTTTAGAGATGCAAAACAATACTGGGGGCTGGAAGATTTTATGAACATAAAAGCCACTCAGGTCAAAAATGCGGCTAATATTGCCATGTTTATGGTAAATCTTTCCCGCTTTTTAACAGAGCAGAATGCAGCCAATACAAAACCAAGTATCCTGGATATAAAAATACGTGCTCAAACCGCATTCTATCTGGATCTGATATTTAAAAATAACCCTGAAATTTCCAGGGCTATTTCTTTTGAAGAATTACAAATGAACCTTGCTGATATAGGCTGTATTCATACTCAGAAAAAGGCGGCCTAATTGGCGAAGGTATTGATTTCCACGGTAAATTATCAATTCAGAAAAACATAAAGTTGATTTTACACAAATGAAATAGGAACGCTTATATCATTACAATTTCATGCTATTGCCCTGGGGTCATTTATTTTGGCCGTTGACACACACGGGGTTATTTTCACAATTTTTTTGTGTGTTTGATCCAATGAACGGGGGGAGGGAGATGGAATACAAAGAATTAATTTTAGTTTGCGGTTTTTCAAGATCCGGCACAACATGGTTGGCAAAGATTCTGGACGCGTTACCAAATGTTTTGTTTGTTTCTGAGCCTGATAAGAGAATTTATTCAGACCTTAAATTTGGTAAAGTATCACATTGCTCAAATTTGGAAGATAATAAGAATGAATACATACTCTATAAAAAGGCTTTGCAAGAAGTAGTAGATATGGTGCATTGTAATTTGATGACATTCCCCTTTTTTAAAAAACAATACTGCAATGTCCCCTACACGCTATATTGGATCTTTGCCGCAATATATAAATTTTTTTCATCTCGCTTATGCCTTAACCTGCGATTACCTCCTTTTTTGTTTAAAAAAAATGAGAAGGTTAATGTTGTTTGGAAGAGCGTGAATCAGTCATCAAATCTTTCATGTTTAAAAAATGCTTTTCATAGTATTAAGATTGTATATATTGTTAGAAATCCATATGCTACAATTACATCTATGTTTCAACATAAAAAAATGGCGATGGACGGCGAGGATTTAAGAAGAATCGCTGAACGGCAAAACTCAATATTTTTTCAGAAGAACCCTATTAACAAAAGTGATATATTGTCAATGTCAGATATTCAAAAAAGGTCACTGTTGTGGAGAATCGAGTGTGAGAGTGCCTATTGGGAAAGTCATACAAACCCATCTATTCATATGGTTTTGTATGAAGATTTAGTTAGGAATCCTTGGGATGTCGTCAAGAATATCTGTTCTTTTTTGTCGTGTCCGTTTTCGCCGGAGATTCAAAAATTTTTAAAGCAATCAACGGGTGAGATAAAACCTCCTTTAATCAGCAGGATTTTATCAACTGGCTATTTTGGAGTTTATAGAAAACAAAATGTTGACGTGACTAAATGGAAAAAAAAATTATCAAGAGAATATTATAATCAAATTAATGAGATTGTGAAGGATTCTCCGCTGATTCATAACTGGGAAGATTGATATCCGTAATGATCTTATTTTAGTCTAACGTAGAAACCTTGGTCGTAATGACCAGGATATTTACCAATCTTTTGATAGATTATTTTGCAGAGTATATGAGTACGGTCTATCAAGCTTTAAAATGGTTGATTTCATAATTTTGTATTTTTCAGGAAGGTATAGAAACATTGTGCGGAATAGCCGGTATATACAACCGTACTGATAGAATGGTTGATAAAAATCTCTTGAAACGCATGGCATCCACTATTGTCCACAGGGGGCCTGACGAAGATGGTTTTTATATTAATGAGAGCAATAATGGAAATGTCGGACTTGCTCATAGACGGTTGAGCATCATTGATCTTGCATCAGGGCAGCAGCCATTATCCAATGAAGACCATTCCATCTGGATTACATTCAATGGAGAGATCTATAATTTTCAGGATCTGAAAAAAGAGCTTGAAAACAAAGGTCACAGTTTCAGAACCAATTCTGATACAGAAGCCATAGTTCATGCGTATGAAGAGTGGGGTACTGACGCTATTGCTATGCTTCGGGGAATGTTCGCATTTACAATATGGGATGAGAATAGACAGCAGTTGATACTTGCCAGAGACAGGGTTGGAAAAAAACCTCTGTATTATTTTCTTGATGATCAAACGCTTGTATTTGCATCTGAATTAAAAGCGATTCTTGCATCAGAGGGGATTGCAAGGAAAATTGATCTAACTGCACTTGCTGACTATATATCTTTACGTTACATACCTTGTCCTAAAACCATTTTTGAATCTGTCAGGAAAATCCCGCCAGCCCATTTTGCAGTCATAACCAGAAATTCTTTTTCCATAAAGTCCTACTGGGATCTTGATTTTACGCCAGGGATATGGCCGTCTGAATCTCGTATGATGGAGGGGCTTCTTGAAAATCTTGAAGAGGCTACCAGGATCAGAATGATCAGCGAGGTTCCTTTGGGTGCTTTTCTTTCAGGAGGAATTGACTCATCTGCGGTGGTTGGAATGATGTCAAAAATATCTCCTGATCCGGTCAAAACAAGTTCAATCTCTTTTGGAGTTTCAAAATACAATGAAATTCTCCATGCAAGAAAAGTTGCCGCACTTTTTAATACAGACCCGCATGAAATGGAGGTTACTCCGGATGCAATTTCTGTTATTGAAAAACTTGCCTGGCACTATGATGAACCCTTTGCCGACTCATCGTCTGTTCCAACCTACTATGTATCACAAATGGCACGAAATAATGTGACAGTTGCCCTTTCCGGCGATGGCGGAGACGAAAATTTTGCCGGTTACAGGCGGTATTCTTTTGATATGATGGAAAACAGGGTTAGAAATCTGTTTCCAGCGTTTGCAGGTTCTTCTTTTTTTGAAGCTATTGGCAGACTATACCCCAAAGCAGACTATCTGCCGCAGATCTTTAGAGGAAAAACTTTTATATCAAATGTGGGCAGAGATCCGGTGTCTGCCTATTATTTTTCTGTTTCAGCCATAGATGAAGGTATAAAGTCTCAACTCTTGAACCCTGCAATTGCCAGTAAAATTTCAGGGTATGACTCAAGGGAACTTTTTTATAAGATTTATGATAATGCACCTGCTGAAGATCATCTGTCAAAAATTCAGTACCTGGATATTAAAACCTATCTTTGTGATGATATTTTAACCAAGGTTGACAGAGCCAGCATGGCGGTTTCGCTGGAAGTCCGCTGTCCAATACTGGATCACAAGTTTATGGAATATGTGGCTAAAATTCCTTATGATCTTAAATTGAAGAGAAGAGAAGGGAAGCATATCTTTAAAAAAGCCCTTAAATCATATCTGCCGGATGATATCCTTTACAGAAAAAAAATGGGATTTTCAGTCCCGATTCTGGAGTGGCTGAGAAAAGACTTGAAAGCATATTCTGAAAGATTGATTTTTGAAAGTCCTGCAACTGATATTTATTTTAACAGGGCTTTTCTCGAAAAAATCTGGAAGGAACATCAGTCATTAATAATGAACTGGTCATCACCTTTATGGGCTGTTATGATTTTTAATCTCTGGCATGAAAAATTTGTGGGAGATAGATAATATCTTATGAAAATACTTGTTTTTACTTCCCTGTTTCCCAACCATTTAAATCCTGATAATGCCATTTTTATTAAAAACAGGATGTTCAATGTTGCGGCACTTGATGATTGCCAGGTTAGGGTTGTTGCTCCCGTGCCCTATTGTCCACCATGGAAGTTTTTAAATCAATGGTATCAATATTCTCAAATTAGCAAATACGAGGAGATGGACGGAATTCATGTCTATCATCCCCGCTATTTTTTACTGCCAAAGGTCAGTATGTCGTTGCATGGTTTGCTTATGTTTTTAGGATCTGTCAGGACTATAAATCAAATCAGGAAAGAGTTTGATTTTGATCTGCTTGATGTTCACTACGTCTATCCTGATGGATTTGCCGGTATGCTTCTTGGACGAATGTTCAAAAAAACTTTTGTGATTTCTGCAAGGGGTTCGGACATACATACTTTTCCTGCATTCAGAACTATAAAACTAATGATTCAGACTACACTAAAAAATGCGGATCAAATTATATCTGTCTGCAGCTCTTTACGGGATGCTATGATGAGGCTGGGTGGCAAAAGGATAGCTGTAATACCCAATGGAATTGATATTAGTAAATTTGACCTGATTCAGCGAAAAAAAGCAAGAAAACTGCTATCTGTTAATACGGATAAAAAAATGATTTTATCTGTGGGAAGTCTTAATTTGCTTAAAGGACACCATATTGTTATTGACGCTATGCAGCATATTGTCAAGCATCAGCCCGATGTCCATTTGTATATTGCAGGCAAGGGAGAAAAACGGCAATATCTTGAAAAATTGATTTCCGAGTTTGATTTGGAGGATCATATTACACTTCTGGGTCACATTCCAAACCATGAGCTCACAAAATGGTATAATGCGGCTGATATCTCCTGTCTTGCAAGTTCCCGTGAAGGCTGGGCAAATGTCATAATGGAGTCAATGGCGTGCGGTACCCCTGTTGTTGCTACCAATGTTTGGGGAGCTCCGGAGATTATCACATCTCCTGATGTGGGAATGCTTATGGATAGAAACGCAGACTCCATCAGTGATGCTCTATTGATGGCCTTGAATAGAGATTGGGATAGAAACAAAATAAGAAGTCATGTTGCAGGCAGAACATGGCAGAGTGTTGCAAAAGAGGTTAGGGATGTTTTTGAAAATACTGTAAATCGGAGCAAATCTCTGTGTTTATAAAAATCTTGAAAAATCATTCTGCACCTTTGACTTTAATGCTCATTATCTTTATAGAATCCTCCATTCCCATGGACGGCAGAGTTCCGGGAACTTTTTTAACAAATCTTGACCCCACCCTCCAGAACCTCCTTCACATCCCCCTTTACGGGATGCTCGCCTTTTTATGGAATCGGTCATTTGCAAAGCAGCATTTCAGCAATAAAAAAATGGTGCTTATGACCCTTTTTCTCACCATCTCATATGGATGCCTTGATGAACTGCACCAAACCTTTGTTCCGGGTAGATATGGAAGTCTGATTGATATCTATCTTGATGGTGCAGGTGCTTTTTGCGGCACCATTCTCTTTTTTATTGCAAGAAAATCTCACCACAAGATGTACGGTCGATCATAGAACTCTATCGTTTTTGAAAAGTGGCAGTTTGATATAACTGCTTAGAAAAAAAGAATCCAGCCCAGGCTCCTATACACCCTATCATAATATCCGTCAGATCCGGTACCTTGTCCGGCAAAAAAAACTGCCCCAGCTCGGCAATTCCTGCAACTGCACACACTGCTGAAAACCATAATGCCATGATTGCAAGGTTAATATGGGGCGAATATTTATCACCCCCTTTGATAAACCATGAGAGAATAATACCACCTGGAATAAAAAACAGGCTTTTTCTGAAAAGCTGGGTAATGGCGTTAAAGATACCGGTAATCTGGTAGTTTTTAAATGGAATAAGGCTTAAGTTGTGCAGTTGCTCCTTGATCATGCTTTTATCGACTACGAAATTAAAGGGAAACCAGTAAACAGCAAGGATAATTCCGGTCCAGAGAGTAAATAATATAATTGCTATCAACAGATGTGTGTATGAGAACCTCCTCTTCTGTTGTGGGGTGTTGTCATTCAGGGCTGCTCTATCCGGTGATTTTTTTTCTGTCATGAGCACTCTTCCGGCCACAGAACCTGTAAATCCTCCTGTCAAGGCAGTTATAATGTCTGTGATGTCGCTGATTCTGCTGATAATCAGAAGTTGAATCCCTTCGATGGCAAAGGCAATCATAAGAATCATCGCAGTTGAACGAGTTACAGAAAAACCCTCATATCGTGCCAGATAAAAAGCGAGCGGAATCCATGTCAGAATGTCTGTGAGAGTGTTATATAACAATTGAGATAAGCTTTTGACATGAAAACCAAATGGAACAAGATTGATGTGGCCTGTTTGCCATTTGCGGTAGATTTCCACGGGACTCAAAGAGAGATCAAGTGGCATTATATTGTAAAGAATAATAAGTGAAAGATAACTCCAGAAGAGAAATTGAAGTTTGGATGACAAGGAGTGTGTCCTGAAAAAACTTGCCAGGCCATTAATTACTTTTTTCCCTGAGATCAGCCAGCATATTATACCAACTCCCTCCCCTATTGCCTGGGCAACAATATCATTTATGGACGGTACTCTGGACGAGAAAAAAAGCTGGAGAAATTCAGCAGTCCAGCTTGTGGCTATACAGACCGTCAAAACAGAGCTTGCGGCTAAAAAAATAGCTGTGAAGCCTGTAACCCTGTAGAAAACAGCCATTCCTAAAAAACCTGCCGGAATCCCAAGCATGATGTTAGTAGCCCAGTCTGTCCTGGAAATATCATCAATTCCGATAAACCGCAGCTTCTGAAATTTATCCCAGGCATCGTGAAGTGTAATATGCTGAAAATTGAATGGAACCAGGCTGCCGTAAACTATGAACAAAAGATATAAAATAAACAGAACAGATATAATAATGTCTGTTCTGTAATCGTGATATTTGAAATTTCTCATCTATTCTATTCGCCTCTATTCTATTCCCCGCCCGTTGGTTGGATATACAGTTGTTTTGAAATAAAAAAACCAAACCAACTCCCCGCACTTCCTATAAGAATATCTGTCATGTCAGGTACTCTTTCCGGCAAAAAAAACTGCCCCAGCTCCACCAATCCCGCAACGCCAAACACCGCTAAAAACCATGAAAGCATGATGACACGATTCACATGAGGTTCAAAAAGCCTTCCGCCTTTAATAAAGTAAGAAAGTATAACTCCATTAGGCATAAAGAAAAACATTGCCCCTAAAATCTGTATAAGTGCATAATAGATGCCGTTTTCATAGTAGGTATAGAACGGTATGAAATTGAAATTATTCAGTTGCTCCTGGATCATCTCTTTATCTGGTATAAAATCGTAAGGAAACCAGTACAATAACAGGACAATAACTGCCCAGACAGAAAAATAGAATATGGCTGTAACTGAAAGTTGAGGGTAAAACCTGGTTGCTGTAATCTGTGCGGATCCAACTGAAGCTGAAGTTTGTACTGTATCATGTTCATCAGTTCCGATACTGCCTGTTACTGTGCCTGAGGAAGATTCCGTTGGAATCGGGTCAAATATTTGTGTTTGCTCTGTAATCGGTTGCCCGGTTGGGATGTTGACGCCTTCAATAGGCTGAACTCTTTCTTCTGCCCTTTGAAACGCTCTTTCCTGTGTCTGGCCAGACGGAGTTTGAAGCATTGTTTGAGACACGGAGTTTTCAACTGGCAGTACAGGCATATGCCCAATATCTTCCTGATCCATTGTCTGCTGGTTAGTTTCCGGATGAGCCTGTGTCCGGTCGTCTAAAATCTGTGAATCAACCTCTGATTTTATTTTCTGATTCTGTGGAGACGAATCTTTTTCAGTAGTTGTTGGACTTGGCTGTCTTGTCTTTTTATCAAAATACTCTTCTTTGCCTCTTGCTGAAGGATCCCTTATTTCCGGCCTGTACTTTATATCCCTGAAGCTTTTGAGCCAGAACGCAATCAGCAATACAAAAAATGGATCTGTTGATTCCGGTGTGTGCCCCTCTAAATTAATCTGAATCACCTCCATGATACCGATCCAGGCCAATCCGATA
>JADFYT010000096.1 GCA_015232935.1 Desulfamplus sp. | reverse complement strand
TCACTTTTCAAATCAACTCAAACTATCTTAAAGGAGTTCTTCAAAAGCCGTGGATTGAGCCTTATCCTCTCCCTGTTAGCATTTATCATGGTATTTCTGGCAATGCGCTACTTTTACAGAGCGGTATATAAAGCAGCTAACCTTGACAGGCCCGAAAATCGCCCGTTTTTTATTCGTGTAGCTGATGTTGTTTATCATATCATGACATTTATCATAGCTACCGTTGCACTTTTGATTGTCCTCTATGTCTCTGGGGACTGGGTTCTTCTTGGCCTTGCTCTGATCTTCCTGGTCGGAATTGGCTGGACAGCAAGAGAAGCATTGCCCATGTTCTGGGAGCAGATCAAGCTTTTACTCAATCTGAGCACGGTCAGAGAGGGTGAGCGGGTAATTTTCAACAGCCTTCCCTGGGAGGTTAAATCATTAAACATATATACAAAATTTTATAATCCATCTCTCAAGGGCGGACTCATACGTGTCCCGATTCGAGAAGTGTTTGGATTGCAATCCCGTCCATTTCATAAGGACGAGCCATGGTTTCCCTGTGAAGAGGGCCATGTTGTAAGGCTGTCTGACCAGACAATCGGAACCGTGTTAGTGCAGACACCAGAGCAGGTTATTCTTGATACAATGGGAGGGTGTCGTAAAACCTTTGAGACATCAACATTTTTAGGTCTGAATCCAATTAACCTTTCCATCAACACTTTTGGTGTTTTTATCACGTTTGGATTTGATTACGAACATCAGCAGCTTATCACACGTGAAATTCCGGACAAATTAAGAGAGTTCCTGGAAACAGAACTGACCAGGGAGCCATACGGAAAAGATATAGTTGAACTGACAGTGCAGTTTAAAGAGGCCGGAGCTTCATCTCTGGATCTGCTGATAATAACCGTATGGTCCGGGAAATGGGCTTCGGACAGTCTGTCGATAGGCAGAGCAATCCAAAGAATGATTGTGGATGCGTGCAACAAATACAACTGGGGCATTCCTTTTAACCAGATTACTGTCCATTATGGCAACCCTGAACCCCGGAAGATATAACCACCAACGGGAAGACGCAATAGATCGGCAGCGTGATACCGGCAACCGGAAGATTAAACCTTCATGGCCGTTGCGTGGCCACCCTGAACCATGAAAATCAGAATGCATTTTCCTGGTCAAGTGTACAAGATTGTGCGAAGACTTTGCGCAAAAGGTTTAATGGTGAAAAATTATGGCACATCATAAACTTGAATCTGCATACCAAAGACTTGGTGAGCGTTTAAACCGTTTTCCCCAGGGAGCACCACCGTCTGAATTGCTGTTTAAAATTCTCAAGATACTTGTCAGCGAAAAGGAGGCACAACTGATGGCGGTTTTGCCTGTAAAGCCTTTTACCGCACAAAAGGCCGCAAGCATCTGGAAAAAAGATCTGGTGCATGCCCGCAAGATACTTGACGAACTGGCTCAAAGGGCAATACTGGTTGATCTGTGGGAAAACAATAAGCGGCTTTACGCCCTGCCCCCTCCTATGGCCGGTTTTTTTGAATTTTCAATGATGCGTATCCGAAATGACGTTGACCAGAAATTGCTGGCCGAACTTTATTATCAGTACATGAATGTGGAAGAAGATTTTATAAAAGAGCTGTTTACCACGGGAAAAACACAACTTGGACGTGTTTTTGTAAACGAATCGGTACTTTCCACAGAAAATGCCCTGGTTGTACTGGATCATGAAAGAGCAAGCAAGGTAATAGGCAGTGCCTCGCATATAGGGATAAGCATATGTTACTGCCGCCATAAAATGAAGCATATAGGAAAAGTTTGCAACAGGCCAATGGATATATGCATGACCTTCAACAGTGCGGCACGGTCATTGATAAAACATGGGTTCGCAAGACAGGTTGATGTTTCTGAATGTATGGCTCTGCTGCTGACAGCTTATGATCATAACCTTGTTCAGTTCGGAGATAATGTAAGGCAGCGGGTTAATTTTATCTGCAACTGTTGCGGGTGTTGCTGCGAGGCATTGATTGCCGCACGCAAATTCGGCCTTATGCGTCCTGTTCACACCACCAGTTTCATCCCGACGATAGATCAATATCAATGCAGCGGATGCACCAGATGTGTCGAAGTTTGCCCGGTCGAAGCCATGTCACTTGTATCAGCCAATGATCCTCAACATATCAAGAAGAAAAAAGCAAAACCGCATCCTGAAATTTGTCTGGGTTGCGGAATATGTGCGAAGGTTTGCCCCGCAAGTGCCATATCTCTGGAATCACGCCCCGAACGGGTGGTCACGCCTCTTACATTCAGCCACCGCTCGGTGTTGATGGCTATTGAGCGTGGCAAACTCCAAAACCTGTTTTTTGACAATCACGTAGCATATCACCATCGTGCTCTTGCTGCTGTTTTTGGCGTTATCCTGAGACTGCCTCCGGTCAAGCAGGCCATGGCCAGCAGACAGATGCAGTCACACTACCTGGAAACACTTATGAAGTTGTGGGGAGCCGGCGGAAGATGAGAGCTTGTCACTCCTTGACATAACGCCGCATGTCAGGATCAAGATCAAGCCCCATTGTTCCGCCGGGATTCATGATGCCGTTCGGATCAAAATGGTGTTTCAATGCTCTTAGAACATCCATTTGCTGTGTGCCAAGATGCTCCTCCATCCAGGGAGCGATCATCTTGCCCACACCGTGATGATGGCTCAATGATCCTCCCGATTTTGCTATATTGTCAATCATGCCATTCTGAAAATCCTTGTATTCGTTGATATCTGACATTCTCGCGATAAAAATAAAGTAGAGATTTGTACCCTGGGGATAAAAGTGGGACGCGTGAGTCATGCAGATAGTTTTTGGCCTCTTTTTGACAAAAGCCCTGACCCCCTGATGGAGATTATGAATATTATCCCAGGTTACACCCGCTTCCAGGGTATCGATCATGATGCCGTAATCATTTAGATCCTCACGCAGATAGGGATCTTTGTATCGTCCATGCTCCCAGTTCTTTACAGGAAGTCCGGTAAGAAACATGCCGCTGTTTTCATTGCATATAGAGCGAACCTTTCTCTTTACATTTCTTGAAAAATCACCATCCCCTTCTGTATGGCCAATACAGAGACACCGCTCATGAGGCTTGAATCCCTTGAGTTTTATGGCCTGATCCAAAACAGATCCTTCAATACCGTACAGTTTCAAGGCCACATCAGTCTCTTCGGCATCCGAGATGCGCAGCACAGAGGGCATCCCGAACTGACCCTGGGAGATTTCGCGGGTCGCATTGACAGCGGATGTCCAGTCAGGAAAAATAAAGGCAAAGCGGTTGCGATTTTGCGGCAAATGCCTGAAAATCTTCATGGTGACGCCAACCAACACGCCAAAAGCCCCTTCAGAACCCTTCATTATGTCGTTGAGTTTAGGGCCGGTAGCAGTTGCGGGATAGTCAAGAGTCTTGAATGTGCCTCGCGGGGTCACATACTCCTGACTCATGACAAGATCGCAGGCGTCTCCATAATAGGATGACTGCTGGCCAGAACCCCATGTCGATACCCAGCCGCCAACTGATGAATATTCAAAGGACTGGGGAAAATGGCCTCCTGTGTAGCTGTGCTTTGTGTTGAAACGGTGTACAGCCTCATTCAGGGCGGCCTCATAGTCAGGGCCCATCATGCCCGCCTCAACCGTTATGGTATGGTTGGTCTCATTGAGTTCAATAACCTTGTTCATATGTGTCTGCATCACCAGAGTGACTCCGCCTTTTGTACACTGGACTCCAAAATTTACCGAGCTTCCACCGCCATAAACATAAATCGGAATCTTCTGTTCATTGCAGTAAAGCACAATCGCCTGGATATCCTCTTTGGTACGAGGATGAATCACTACGTCCGCAACCTTGCCAACCATCTGGTTTCTAAGAAGCATTGCCTCTTCCATGGTCTTGCCGTTTGAGTATCTTACTCTCTGGTAATCATCTGTGCTGACATTTAACTCTCCTGCAATATTTTTGAAAACAGCAATCTGGTCAGAAGAGAGCTTAACCGGAACAGCACATTTGACAGGCTCGTTTCCCTCTTTCATGCGATTTTTAAAATCCGCGTCTGTCATGGCAAAGGTATCTTTGATCATCTGAAACAGCCTGCGGTTAGGGTGCTTGAACTGATCAGGTGCCCCCCATTTAAAAACAGATCTGTATGAGCCGGAATTCGGCACAGTTTCATTCCATTGAGGGTAAAATCCCCTATTACCAATATTGCCAAACATTATAATTTTCTCCAGAACATAAGCGGCTTTGCCGCAGTTATTTAATAAGTTGAGATTTCTGAACAGAAACATAAGCAGCTTCGCTGCATTTATTGTTAAATTGAGATTCCCGAGTAAAAATATAAAAAAACAACTGTCATATTTTTTCAGGATAACCTGTAATATCTCTTATCTCTTCGTAAATTTTTTCAAGCGATGGATAGAGTTTTGTATAGACTCTGCTAAAAAGCTGATGATACAGGCTGGCGTTAACAGGGTTGGGGTTGTATCTCTTGTCATAAGAGACCATTGTCTTGATCGCACTTTCAAAAGTCTCATGGATACCTGCCCCCTTTGCTGTGACAATGGCAGCACCAAGCCCTGATGTCTCAAAGGTTTTGCCTCTTACTATCGGGCGGTTGAAAATATCCGCCGAGATCTGGCATATCTCGTCACTTTGGGACGCTCCTCCGGATACCGCAAGACTTGTAACCTTTTTGCCGCAGACTTTTTCTATTTTTTTCAATCCATCCAAAAGAGCGTAACAGAGCCCCTCCACCACAGAGCGATAAACATGTGCCTTTTTATGTACCGCGCCAAATCCGACCATCGCACCTTTGGCAGAAGGGTTCTTCAGTCCCGGGCCCCAGTAAGGCTGAACCACAAGCCCCATAGCTCCGGGTGGTGACATGGAAAGCATCTCGTTCATTACAACTTCAGGAGATACCCCTCTTTTGGCTGCTGATGCGATCTCTTTATGGGCAAACTCGTTTTTAAACCATGTAATCATCCAGAAGCCTCTGAAAATCTCCACTTCAGGGTTATAGTGTCCTGGAATCGGAGCGGGATAAGCCGGCATGAATCGTAATGGCTCGCAATATCTTTTGGTGGTGGTCTGTACTGTTGCTGTAGTTCCAAAACTTAAACTTGCCATTGAAGGATCCAGCACCCCCATGCCAATTGTTTCACACCCTTTATCCGATCCGCAGGCAACCACGGGGATTCCGGCGTTGATACCGGTTGCTTCTGCTGCCTCTCTGGAAACAGTTCCGATTATATCACCTGGAGACACGAGTTCAGGCAGTTTCTCATGCTCCACTTGGCAGATCTTCATATTCAAGGAACCTTTTCCTGCCCACTTCATGGTTTTATAATCAAATGGGACGTGGCCTATTTGAGAAGCAGCCGAATCAGTAAACTCTCCTGTAAGGCGGTAATTCAAAAAACCTGATACCTGAAGATATTTATGGGTGCGATTCCAGATATCGGGTTGATTCTGACGTATCCAGTTGCATTTTGCTTCAGATTGAATCCTGTTAATCGCCTCGTTCATTCCAACCAGTAAAAAGGCAGTTTTCATAAACGGGCCAGGTTTATACAGATACCTTGCCTTGCGCTGATCCAGCCATGTTATAACCGGTCGCAGGGTTTTTCCTGTCGCATCAATATTTACCATGCTGTCTCTTTGTGTAGTTACTCCAACCCCCTTGATTGAACCATACAGGTCAGGCTGACGCTCTTTCAAAGTCAAAGATGCCTTGCATAGACTTGACCAGAACAGTTCCGGATCCTGTTCCGCCCATCCGGGTCTGGGACTGGTATAAGGTTCATAGGCAACCTGTTCTTTATCTATCAATTCTCCGGTTGCTGAAAAAAGCAGAAGCCGCATGCTCTGAGTGCCGCAGTCAATTGACAGAACGCTTGGGGGCATGCCGGATATATCCAGGCCTTTTTTTTGTGAATATGTGTATGATTTCATGGATTTCTCATTTATCAAAAAATATTTTCAACTCCCAGCCAAGAAGTCCCCTTCCTGGGTACAGCGAAGGTATGGGATGAATCAGACCGGTACCCTGTGTGCCTTTTGCCAGAACTTGAGATATCGTAAAATCTCCTGATCAAAACGGTGGTCATCCCATCCCATAACCGGCTGACACAACTGCCTTATACGTTTGAAGTGCTCCTGTGCCCCGTGTGGAAGAATCAAACCGATCCTGACACGCCGCATTAAAAGATCCTCAAGAGTACGAACCTGCTCATGTTCTGCTGCATGGGCAAGCTCGGCCCACAGATAAGCTGTCCCTGGAATCAGGGTCAGATCCTCCGGCTTTGCATTTTTAACAAGATTTAATGCTTGATCTCCATAACGTCCCCAAAGGCGTCTCCAGCCATCCATGGAAAGACAAGCAGATGAAGAGGCAGCAGCAACAGAAGAAGAAGAAGAAGATGATGATGATGATGATGATGATGGGGCAACAACGGAAGATGACGATAAGAATGAGGACGAGCCAACAGAAGCAGCGGAAGATGACGACAACAAGAATGAGAAATCCGGAACAGGAGGCACAGGCGTCTGATCAAACACCGGAAGATTGAGCATGGGTGATTTTTTCACCCTCATAAAAGGTTTTGCGGCATTTAACGTATCTGCGGCAAGAGTCCGAAATGTAGTGAGTTTGCCGCCTGTAACAGTTACAAGCCCTCTGTCTTTCCACACCACATGCTCTCTTGACTCTTTTGACGGGTCTATATTGCCTGAACTTAAAACAGGACGAATCCCCGCAATACTTGATATGGCATCATTGATGGATAAATTAACTTCAGGAAATGCCCATCTGAAACCATCCATGAGATAGAGTGCCTCACGCCTGTCCATAACAGGCTCCGCATTAATATCTGCCGCATGGTCAACATCTGTGGTTCCAAGAAATGTAGCCCCTTCCCAGGGAAATATAAATACCGGGCGACTATCTGCGGGATGGATAAAACTTACAACCTGGCCAACTGGAAGAAGGTCATGTGGAAAAACGATATGACTGCCACGCAAGGGACGCAGATGAAGTTTTTTGTCAGGAGCCGGATGAAGGGTTGATGCCCAGGCACCGGATGCGTTGATAACAACAGAAGTTTTAACAATCCTCTGTCTGCCGGAAGAAGAGTCCTCAATTAAAACGCCCTCCACAAAGCCCTGCCTGTTTCTGATAACCTGTTGAACTTTAGTGTAGTTTAATGCTGTTCCTCCCTGATTCCGGCCATCATTGACAAGACGAAGCACCAGCCTTGCGTCATCAACTCCTGCATCCCAGAACCCGTATCCGCCTGTCAGATTCTCTGACCTCATGGATGGCACTCTTTCAAGAAACGCGTTTTTTGGGTAATATTTATATTGAAAAGAGCCAGCAAGGGCACTGTAGATGGTAAGCCCCGCCCCCATCATCAAGCATCCCGGAGATTGATTTTTATAAACAGGTGCAAGAAACTCCAGGGGTTCCACAAGACCTGGAGCCTCTTTGACAAGCCTCTGACGCTCCATAACAGAGTTTCTGGTCAGAAGCAGCTTGCCCTGTTTGAGATATCTTAACCCTCCATGCACCATTTTGGATGACCTTCCGGATGTGCCCCATGCAAAATCACGCTGCTCCAGAAGCAGGGCATTAAGCCCCATGCGTACGGCCTCCCTGAAAATTCCCGCTCCTGTGATTCCTCCGCCAACCACAACCATATCCCAATTGTCCGCGAGATTATCTATTGACACTCTTTTTTCTCCTTATGCAACTATCAATGGACACAGTTTTTCCCCTTCTCTATAATCATCAATGGACACAATTCTTTTTCTCTTATTCTGCAATTAATCACTTGCCTTCACGATCAGACCCTGACGCCATAATTGAACAACTTCGTTCATGGCTTTTTCAACCACATCCGCCACCTGGTCTTCTTTTTGATCACAGCAATCCTCTGTGTGATCCGAAGAGACGTCAGCCTCATCAAGCACCATTTTAAGATTCCGATAGTAATTTCTGGACATATCCCTGGCTATCTTAAGGCTGAAATAGTGAGAGCCAAGCATATTGAACATCCTGTCAAAGTCGTTGAGCATCAAACCATAGACCGGATTGCCTGACAATGTCACCATCGTCCTTTGAAGACGCCAGTCAAAATCAACAAACGATTCAGCCATATCAGGAAGATTCTGTGCCTCTTCAAGAATGGTTGACAAGGCGGCTCTTCCATTACGGTATGCCAGACGGG
>JADFYT010000095.1 GCA_015232935.1 Desulfamplus sp. | reverse complement strand
GGAATTGATTTTGCCGGATCTTTAAGAGCTCCTGACATGTTGACTCCTGCCAGACACCGGAATTGTGACCCTGAAGAGATAGATGCAAGAAAGGAATATATGAAAAACCCTAAAGATATAAGTGCCAGCAAGCAATCAACAAAATTCGGGACATTTGGAGGAGTATTTACACCAAGCGTGCTTACCATTCTTGGCGTGATCATGTTTTTGAGATACGCCCCTGTTGTCGGATATGCGGGGCTTTGGTACTCGCTTGTCATTCTGGTGGCAGCCAAAGCTATTTCAGTTACTACCGCTCTTTCACTTTCGTCTATATCCACCAACATGAGAGTCAAAGGGGGCGGAGCTTACTATCTTATCAGCCGCAGCCTTGGTGTTGAATCAGGAGGTGTGATCGCAATTTTCTTTTATGTAGCCCAGGCAGTGGCTGTCACTATGTATGTGATAGGTTTTGCCGAGGCACTCTTTTCGGCTTTCCCTGGTATGGATATCTCTTTTCGGGCTGTCGCCACAATTACAAACATAGCGGTGCTTTTATGCGTCTATATAGGAGCCGGCTGGACAATTCGTCTGCAGTATTTTATTCTTGCCACCCTGCTTATATCCATTGGATCATTCGCACTTGGTGCATGGGACAATGCGTCAATGGATCTTCTTCGCACGAATATGCAGCCTGCCTGGACAGAAGATCATTCGTTTTTCGCTATATTTGCACTTTTTTTTCCCGCGGTCACGGGTATCATGGCAGGAGTCAACATGTCAGGAGATCTTAAAGATCCGGCAAAATCAATTCCAGGCGGAACATTTGCCGCCATAGGGCTTACTGCCCTGATCTATGCAGGAATTGCCATTCTTCTTGCAGCAAGCTGCTCCCGTGATGTTCTTCTGAGCAGCAACTTTGTCATGAAAGACATTGCCCTTTCAGGGTCATTGGTATATGCCGGAGTTATATGTGCGACCTTGTCATCCGCACTTGGCAGCATGATGGGGGCACCCAGAATACTACAGGCATTTGCCAGGGACAACGTGTTCAAATCACTCAAACTTTTTGCCAAGGGAAGCGGGGCGTCAAACGAGCCAAGAAGAGCAATATTGCTGACCTTTGTGATCTCGCAGATGGGTATAATGGCAGGAGATCTTGACACCATTGCCCCCATAATCACCATGTTCTTTCTTATGACATACGGCACGGTCAACCTGGCATGTTTCTTTGAGGGGATCTCCAAAAATCCGAGTTTTCGACCTACATTCAAGTTCAACCACTGGTCTGTAGCACTGCTTGGAGCACTTGGCTGTCTTGGTGTAATGTTTCTTATAAATCCAACATGGGCTGTTGTCGCAATGGTGCTTGCAGCAGGAAATTTTCTTCTGATCACACGGGCAAAGATAATTGTGCAATGGGGAGATCTGGACAGTGGACTCGCGTTTCAGCGTGCACGAAAAGCACTTCTCAGGCTTGAACAGGAGCGCTATCATCCCAAAAACTGGCGTCCATCAATTCTGGCTTTGAGCGGAGGAGCGTGGGACCGTCTCCATCTGGTAAGATATGCCTGCCTTTTGTCCGCTGACCGGGGGATTGTGTCGCTTGCACAGATAATCACCGGAGAGCTTGAAGAGCGTATTACAAGACGCGTGAATGCAGAAGGGCTTATACGCAAATTCATCTCTGAAAAGAGGTTGCCGGCCTTTCCTGTGGTAGTGGTTGATGACAATTTCTCGGATGCATTGAAATCATTGCTTCAGTGTCACGGAATCGGCGGCTTGAGACCAAATACCCTTCTTCTTGGCTGGAGTTCAAATCCTGAGCGTCTGAAAACATTTTCCTCTGTACTTTGTCTTGCCAAGAAGATGAACCGAAGCCTTCTTGTAATATGCTGCGTACAGGAAGAGGAGAAGTGGGAAGTTCCAGCCGGTGCCATCAATATATGGTGGACAGATCCACACAATGGACAGTTGATGCTGCTGCTTGCTTTTCTTCTGCGGGAAAACCGTGAATGGCGTGACCGCAAGTTACGCATTCTTCGTCCGGTTGCCCTCAAGGCAGATGTTGAGAACATAACACGTGAGATGAACGAGCTGCTTTCGGCTGCAAGAATCGAAGCTGAAATTGTTATCCTGCCCACAGAAGATCCTATGTCAGCAGTTCGCGACAATATGAATGTTTCGGCTGTTCTTTTTGCAGGTTTTGAACCTCCTGACAAAGATCCAGATGGGTTGGCGGCAGCTAATCTTGAGGAGCCTATCAACCTTCCAGGTGATGTGGTTCTGGTATATAATGCAGGTGATGTATCACTCGTGGCCTGATAAACAGGAACGCCACACAAGTAAGACCACACAAGTAACACCGCACAAAATTGATCTGAACACTCTTTTTTTATTGTAAGGAGATAGAAATGCTGCTGACAGATAAAATTAAAAACGTATTTCCACGTATCACAGATGTACCCAAACCACTTTTAAACGATATTCCATACATACAGACAGGCTATCTTGTAGATGGTGAAATCAGGTTATGGGACGGGCCTCGTCAGGAGGTGATCTCCCCTGTCAGGATTGCGAACAATACAGGCCACAAACCTTTGTGTATTGGAGAATACCCGCTTCTGAGTGAAACACAGGCATCTGAGGCTCTTGATGCGGCGGTTGCAGCCTATGATCATGGCAGAGGATTATGGCCAACGCTTTCTGTTGCTGAGCGAATCTCTCACATGGAGAGATTTGTTTTCAGAATGATAAAGGAAAAGGAGAGGGTCGTGCGATTTCTGATGTGGGAGGTTGGAAAGTCCCTTCAGGATTCGGAAAAGGAGTTTAACCGGACAGTTCAATATATTAACGATACACTTGCCGCACTAAAAGATCTGGATCGGATTTCATCCCGATTTTCGATTGAAGAGGGGATAATAGGCCAGATCAGAAGATCCCCAATGGGAGTAGTTCTGTGCATGGGGCCTTTTAACTATCCGCTGAACGAGACATTTACCACACTGATACCGGCACTTGTCATGGGAAACACTGTGATATTAAAACCACCCAAACACGGAGCACTTCTTTACGCACCACTTCTGGATGCATTTTGTGATGTTTTTCCCAAAGGGGTAATCAACGTGATATATGGTGAAGGAAGAACAATGATCCCCCCTCTCATGGCATCAGGAAAGATCAACGTGCTTGGACTTATTGGAACAAGCAGGACTGCAAATTCATTGAAAAAACAGCACCCGAATCCAAACCGTATTCGCTGCGTTCTTGGGCTGGAGGCAAAAAACCCGGCCATTGTGCTCAAGGATGCTGATATTGATCTGGCTGTAAAGGAGTGTGTACTTGGCTCCCTTTCGTTCAATGGACAGCGCTGCACGGCACTCAAGCTCCTCTTTGTCGAAAGAAGCATCGCAGACGAATTTCTCGCACAGTTTGCCAGGGCAGTCAATGAACTGCCATTTGGAATGCCATGGCAGGACGGGGTGTTTGTCACACCGGTCGCGGAAAAAGGAAAGACAGATTATCTAAATGCTCTTGTTTCAGATGCGGTTTCACATGGTTCCAGAGTCGTCAATGATCAAGGAGGAACAATTTGCGAAAGCTTCTTTTTTCCAGCGGTACTCTACCCTGTCAACAATAAAATGAGGGTCTATCATGAAGAGCAGTTCGGGCCTGTAATTCCGATACTTGCCTTTGACAGTATTGATGAACCCATTGATTACATAATCAACTCAAACTACGGCCAGCAGGTAAGTATTTTCGGAAAGGATCCAGACCAGATGGCCCAACTTATAGATCCTCTTACAAATCAGGTATGCAGGGTAAATATCAATTGCCAGTGTCAAAGGGGGCCTGATACGTTCCCGTTTACCGGACGCAAGGATTCTGCCGAAGGAACATTATCTGTTTCAGATGCCCTTCGGGTCTTCTCTATCAGGACTCTTGTCGCAGCAAAAAAGACTGATATGAACAAGGAGATCATAACCCGGATTGTGCGGGATCACAAAAGCAAGTTTCTGGCAACCGATTTTATTCTGTAGCCCTTTTTTTTGATTATTATATCAAGAAGTTGTTGATTTGCTGTAATTTATTATTTTTCTTGTAACTCAACCAGTAAATATGATAATTTTCCGATTTTTTTGGAGAAATGCAATGATTCATCTTACAGCAATATCAAAACAACACGGATCCCAGATTCTTTTTAAAAATGCGAGCATGCAAATTTTGCAGGGTGCCCGTATTGGGCTTGTAGGAGCCAATGGCACAGGCAAAACAACAATTTTTAACCTCATTACAGGAGAAGAAGAGCCGGATGAGGGGGATATTTCCTGCTCAAAAAAGATAAAGATCGGCTACTTCTCCCAGAATGTAGGGGAGATGTCAGGCGGCTCGGCACTGTCTGAAGTGATGTCTGCTGCTGCCGAGGTTGTGATGCTTGGCGAACAGATGAAAGAGATGGAAGCTCAAATGGCAGAGCCAATGGATGACAAAGCCATGGAACTTCTGCTTGAAAGATATGGTGAAGCCACAGAGGAGTTTGAAAACCGCGGCGGATATGACCTTGAGAACCGGGCACAGACGGTTCTGACAGGTCTGGGAATCGGCCATTCTGACTATAACCTGCCTGTAGAGTCATTCAGCGGCGGATGGAAGATGCGAATCGCACTGGCAAAGATTCTGATCATAAACCCTGATGTCCTGCTCCTGGATGAACCTACCAACCATCTTGACATTGAATCCATCATCTGGCTTGAAAACTGGCTTGTCAATGATTTCAAGGGAGCCCTTCTTATGACCTGCCATGACCATGACTTCATGAACAAGGTGGTCTCCCGTACCATTGAAGTCGCCAACCACACAATAACCACCTATGGCGGAAATTATGATTTTTATATACGGGAGAGGGAGATCAGAATGGAGCAGCTTCTGGCAAGCCACAAACGCCAGCAGGAGATGCTTGCAAAGGAGGAGAACTTCATAGCTCGTTTCAAGGCACGGGTATCCCATTCTGCACAGGTTCAATCCCGTATCAAAAAACTGGAAAAAATAGAACGGATTGAAATTCCTGAACAGCAGCGGGTCATCAAGTTTGAATTCGCAGAACCTCCCCGCTCAGGTGACGATGTTGTGGTCATGGATACCCTGGGGAAAACATGGACGACTCAGGATGGTGAATCAAAAACAGTGTTCAGTAATATTTCCGGAATGATAAACAGGTCGGATAAAATTGCTGTGGTCGGAGTCAATGGTGCCGGAAAATCAACCTTTCTGAAGGTTCTGGCAGGAAAGACAGAGCCAACAGAAGGAACAATAAAGATTGGAGCCAGTGTCTATCCTGGTTACTTCAGCCAGCACGCCATGGATATTCTTGATCCTGAGAAAACCGTTTTTGAGACAGTTCAAAACGTACTGCCCCTTGCAGGAATAGGTGTAATCAGAAGCCTTTGTGCCGCATTTCTCTTTTCCGGAGATGATGTGGACAAGAGAATAAAGCAACTCTCAGGCGGAGAAAAAAGCCGCGTGGTGCTTGCAACGCTTCTTGGCCTGCCGCTGAATTTCCTGATTCTTGACGAACCCACCAACCATCTTGATATCCAGTCCCGAGAGATTTTTCTTGAGGCACTTAAAAAATTTACCGGCACCATTGTTCTTGTGAGCCACGACCGGTATTTTCTTCGTTCTCTTGTGAATCGGGTTTTCGAGATAGATCGAGGGGAGATGACAAGCTATGATGGCAATTATGAATACTATCTTTCAAAAACCGAACAGAGGCAGATGGACAGATCATTACAGGAGGTATTGTAAAAGGGCCATTGTAAAATGGACAAATCATAACCTCAACAGACGGTTCACCTGGCGATCAGAATCAGACTCAAGATGATACAACTCTTTTCATCCTCTTTATCTCCTGTACAAACCTGCTGCACAGCTCTGAATCCACATTATGCTCAAAAACAGTGCCGTCATGCAGAATGCCCCTTAATCTGCCATCATGGAGAAACCACTTGAGCAGCTTTATTCCGACTCTGTTTCTTTCTTCCTTTGAATTTGCCCGCGAACTGTTCCTGGCTATTTCCATCTTCCCTTTTAAACCTGTTCTCACGGATGGCGCAAGATAGTATGGTGTAACTTCAGATCTTGCACCGTTGCGTGTTTCAGGCCCAGATCTTGCGATGTTGCATGATTCAGGCTCAAATCTTCCACCATTGCATAATGCAGATTCAGATCTCGTTATATTGCATGGTTCAGGCTCAGGAATTGATCCATTCTCCTTTACAAGAAATTTCATAAAATTAAGGACTCTTGCAAGACGAAGAAGCGTCACAGCCTGAATGCGGCTTGTAGTATGGTCTATTGGCAAGGCAGAAGATCGCATCAAAGAGAAATGGTCAGGCAGCAGCCCTTTTTGACGACACAACTTAAAATCCACACTCCCGGGAGCCGGATAGAATATGGAGAGCCCTGCAAGTGTCTTTTTTTGTGCCAGAAACAGAAGGTCATCCAGGGAATCTTGAGCCTCCTGATCCGGTGCTCCTGCTATCAGATATGAGACGGTCTCCATGCCGTGACGTTCTGCAATTGAGAGCACCTGTTCAAATGATTTTCTCACATCCGGCCTTTTGAACCGTCTGAGCTGTTCTTCCGATGTTGATCCCAAAGAGAGGTTCAAGGTTTTAAATCCGGCCATCTTCATGGCAATTATCATATTCTCGTCAAGCGAAGGCGGATAGAGGCCGTTCATTGCTCTTAACTCAATGGATCTTCCCTCGGACAATTTTATAATCTGACTCATCAGATCAAGAAACCACTTCCGGTTAAGGGTGAGATTCTCGTCCTCAAAGTCAACAAACCCGACATTGTATCTTTCTATCTGAAGTGACAGCTCATTAATAACATCCTTCACCGTTCTCTGCCTGAATCTGCCGTGCGATGATGAAGCCCCCACAGAGCAGTATGTGCAGGGCATGGGGCAACCTCTTCCTGCCACAACAACGGTACTGCCGTGTCTCACAGTGGCTATTTTTTTTTCAGGCCTGTCAGATGCAACAGCATCATTTTCAGCAAAGAAAGCTACTGTTTTCTGATCGTCAGAATCATCTGATTCGCTCTCTCCACGATCAGCATTGCCTTTGCTTTGACTGCAAACATCTCCTTTACTCCGGCTGTAAAAACGGTGATTCACAAGCTCCATTGCAGGGGGAGGCAGTTCATCAAAATTCTTGATCCATGCCGGATCTGATATATATAGCGGGTAAACCGATGTGTCTGATGAACAACTGTCTGACGGGTAGCTATCCAATGAGTAGCTATCTGAACAAGAAGTGCTCTTCTTTGAAGCATTTGATGGGTCAGTATAATCTTGCTTTCTGAATACAATGCCCGGAATGTCACGGATAGAGTTTCTGCCGTCTCTACTTGACAAAAAACGTGCAAGAAGAGGCATGGAGACCTCACCCTCACCTCTTAAAATAAAATCAACGGCATCACACTTCATAACCTGATCAGGCAGAACTGTCGGATGGTGCCCGCCCATTACAATCTTGCATTCAGGCCGGAATTTTTTTACAATTCGGGCTGTCCTTTCAGCCGAATCGCAATACGGGGTAAACAGGGATGATATACCCACAAGAAAAGGCTTTTTATCCCTTGCGATCTTGCCTGCGTACTCATAACTGTAGCCATAATGCCTGAACTGATGAAAAAGTGAAAATATGGATATATCATTATCTCCATAGTAGGATCGAAGATAATCCATCTCCTCAGGCATCTCGATTTTTTTTGATTTTTCAACAGCAAGACAATCCACAATTTCAACTGAAAACCCGTCTCTTTGAAGAGATGCCGCAATTGAGGCCAGACCATATGGAATACTTCTTTTGTAAGTAAAATAAAAGTCTTCAACCGGCGGCTGAATCAGTAAAATATCGGTCATCGCTTATTCTGAATACCCTGTTTTTATTTTTGTTTTATTGATTGAAAAATGATATGGAAGCTCATCCAAAAGAGATACGAGCCGATTTACGCCTGATGTCTGATCTATATCAGACCCGCTGCAGAACTCACTTTTAATAACGTACAATCAAGGAGTAAAATCCGGTTTTGCAGAAAGTCTATTGTTAACTTAATGTCAATGACCATGTACAATCCCTTGCTGATGGTTATTGACATTGCATTTTTCAAGGATACCAAAAGGAGCATCCATGCAATCATTTCTGAGCAAACTTGGCAAATTCATCTACAAGGCCAAAGGATGGACATACGAGGAACTTCCTGATTACTGGCCGCAAAAAGCTGTTGTGATAGGTTTTCCGCATACATCCAACATGGATACGGTCATGGCCTTTACCTATATAAAAGTAATCAAGGTAAATACCAAAGTATTGATTA
>JADFYT010000094.1 GCA_015232935.1 Desulfamplus sp. | reverse complement strand
AGTATGAGAGTTACACCGGCAGAAATCCAAAAACAGGTGACAAGGTAACCATACCTCCAAAAAAACTTCCCTTTTTCAAGTGCGGGAAAGAACTGAAAGAGAGGGTCGATTTTTAGTGCGTGTCAAGTATTTCTCAGTTCGTGTCAAGCACTTCTCAGTTCGTCTCAAGTACTTCCATAGATGGCATATGGAGTCTTTATGTATCCTGTAGATGAGCTAAAAACCATACTACTGAACAGAAGAATACCCAATGCCCTGCTGTTTACAGGAAGCTGTGAACAGGAGAAAAAAAAAGTTGCCATGACATTTGTGAAAAACATCAACTGCCTTGGCAGAGACCTTACATCAAACGATCAATCTATTGGTTCACAGTCAGACTCGATTGCATGCAATAAATGCGGAGCCTGTAATAAAATTGATGCTGCCATGCATCCTGATATCATAACTGTCGCTCCTGAACCGGAAAAGAAGATCATAAAGATTGCACAGATCAGGGAACTTTGCGGTGCCCTTGTATCAAAACCACATGAAGCAAGAATGCGAATGGTTATAATAGAGGATGCACATGCAATGAACAGGGAGTCTGCCAATGCTCTTCTGAAAATTCTGGAAGAGCCTCCCGAGAGAACTTTTTTTGTGCTTCTTTCAGCATCTCTAAATGATCTGCTGCCTACCATTATTTCAAGGTGCAGACATATAAGATTCAGACCTCTCTCCCTTGCACAGATGGTACAAAGGCTTGTTGCTGAATGCAATGTCCCCTCTTCAACTGCAAGGATTGCAGCAAGCTCATCTAACGGGGATATGGAGGTGGCCATGATGTTTGCCAATATAAAACATAAGAGTTTCAGCCAAAAGAGTTATGGCGGGAAGCCCGTTTGCAAAAGCTGTCTGCAATCTGACGAAATAATTACTCAAGGAGTTATCGAGCAAGAATGTGTCGAGACAGAACCGACATATACAACTGACTGGATCAGTTTGAGACGTTGGCTTCTTGATCAGCTTTTCTTGCTTGTAAAAGATAAAAACAGCTCATCAGCGTATTTATATGCTCTTGTACTGGCTGAAAAACTGAGCAGGGAAACCGCTCGCATGCCATATTACATATCACTGATAAAACTGTGGTTACGAGATATTGCGTTGGTCAGATATTTAAGCAAAAATGGCAACCTTGTCTGTTCAGATAAATTTGTTAATTCAGATTTTGTCCACGAATTGTCAAACATTGCACCTGGATTGCCTGAGAATTATCCGGTTCGCGGTCTTGAGGCTATTCATGCAGCAGAAATAAAACTTAAAACCAACGCTTCTGTCCGTCTGGTTCTTGAACAATTTTTTCTAAGTATAATCCCTGAATGTCATCAGGGATAAAACAGCATAGGGATTCCATTATGACCAAGGTTGCAGGAATACGGTTTAAACCTGCCGGAAAAATATACGATTTTGACAGTGGTGCCTTTGTACTGAAAATTGGTGACAGTGTTATCGTTGAAACAGAGCAGGGGCTGGGTCTGGGTGTTGTTTCCGTACCTCCGGAACACTACGAGGATCCTAAAAACAAAAAACCGCTGAAACAAATTTTTCGTATCGCAACTGCCGAGGATTTTTGCAAAAGAGAAGAGAACAAGATGCTTGAGCAGGAAGCCCATAACTTTTGCCTGGACTGCATCAAAAACCTTGACTTGAAAATGAACCTTTTTTCTGTTGAAAGTACCTTTGATGCAACCAAACTTACTTTTTTCTATACGGCTGACGGGCGAGTTGATTTCAGGGAGCTTGTCAAGCTTTTGGTCAAGGAATTTCGTATCCGGATCGAAATGCGGCAGGTAGGAATACGCAATCAATCCAAACAGTGTGGAGGAATTGGCAGGTGCGGCAGAGAGATATGTTGTTCGCTTTTTATAAATAACTTTGATCCGGTATCCATTAAAATGGCAAAGGAGCAGGGGCTTTCCCTTAATCCAACCAAAATATCAGGGCTTTGCGGAAGGCTTATGTGCTGTCTTACCTTTGAAAATGATACTTACATTAATCTGAAAAGTGCACTGCCCAGGCCCGGCAAGGTTATAGAAACCGAAAAAGGGCCTGGAAAGGTGATCCGGCAAAATGTTCTGAAGGGAAGTGTAGCGGTTCTTCTGGGCGACCAGACTGAAATAGAAGTAAATTTCAATCAATGCCGGTGCAAAAAGAAATCAATGATATAATCATTTTACGATAATAACGTGATGTGCGGCTTTTAATTGAACTGGCTGCAATGCCGGCAAGTCAGTTTTTTTGATATTGCGGGCACCGAGAAATCAGTACCAGTTATTTCATGGAGTTAGAAAAATTGTACATCTTGTGATAATACCTTTTGGAGAATTTTTATGAACAGCAGTAAAAATGTCTTTTTTACGACCCCTATATACTATGTCAATGCAAAACCTCACCTGGGTCATGCCTATACAACCATCACCGTAGATGTCGCTGCAAGATACAGCAGAATGTGTGGAAACCAGACCTATTTTCTGACCGGCACAGATGAACATGGAGACAAGATTGTTGAGGCCGCAGAAAAACAGAACAAGTCACCCAAAGACTATACTGAAGAGATAAGTGCCCAGTTCAAGAACTTGTGGCCAAGACTTGACATCAGCAACAACGACTTTATTCGTACAACAAACCCTGCCCATATTAAAGTTGTCGAAGATCTGCTTGTGCGTATTCATGACTCGGGAGATATATATTTCAGTGAATATGAGGGGATCTACTGCTTTGGTTGCGAACGGTTTTATCAGGAAAGGGAGCTTGTAGATGGGAAATGTCCTGATCATGGAACAGAGCCTAAAAAAATCAGGGAAGCCAACTATTTTTTTGCCATGTCAAAATACCAGGACTGGCTTGTTGATCATATCAAGCAGAATCCTGACTTTATCCGGCCTGAAAGGTATAAAAACGAGATACTCTCTTTTTTAAAGGAACCTCTTGAAGATCTTTGCATTTCAAGACCCAAGTCTCGTTTGACATGGGGAATTACTCTCCCTTTTGACCATGACTATGTAACCTACGTCTGGTTTGATGCTCTTACCAACTACATATCTGCTCTTGGTTTTCCGGACGGAGAGCTTTTTTCAAAATTTTGGGCCGGGACACAGCATTTTGTTGCAAAAGACATCATCAAGCCTCACGGCATATACTGGCCTGCCATGTTAAAATCTGCGGGTATTCAAATATATCAGAATTTGAACGTACATGGTTTCTGGAATGTCAGCGGAAGTAAAATGTCAAAAAGCATAGGCAATGTGACTGATCCCGTTGCCGTTACTTCTGCCTACGGGGTAGATCAGTTCCGCTATTTTCTGATGCGTGAGATGGTGTTTGGTCTGGATGCCAACTTTACGGAAGAGGCGATTGTCCAGCGAATAAACTCTGATCTTGCCAATGACCTTGGCAATGTGTTTTCAAGAGTTCTTGCCATGAATCACCGCTACTTCAATGGAGAGATTCCAAAGACAGATGAGGGCATTGAAAAAGAGAAGGGATTGTCTTTGAATAAATCATCAATAGTTGCCATAGAGGCTTTTAAAACTGCTATGGATCAAAACGAGTTCCATAAGGGTCTTATCGCTGTATGGGACTTTATAAGTATTCTGAACAAATATATTGACAACACTGTGCCTTGGGTTGTAGCAAAAAATGATTCAAGACGAAACGAACTTGCCACAATTATATATAATCTTGTGGAGAGTCTCAGGGTGATTGCCGGATTAATATATCCTGTAATGCCTCAAACATCAGTAAAAATGCACCAAGTGCTGGGTTTCCAGCCTGATGGAGCCAGGGATTACAGGACTATTGAGGAGATTATTCCCTGGTATCAATGCTGTGCTGGTACCAGGACAGAAAAAACGCCCACGCTGTTTCCAAGAATAGAGCCCGAAAAAATTGTACCGGACTCATTGAAAAGACCAGACAAACTGAAAATAGCAGATACACTGAAAATAGAATCAGGACAAACAGAAGAGCTCCGCAATTTGGGCAAACAAGCTGCACTTCCTTTGAAGCCTGAAATTACCATTGAGGATTTTGCGCGGATTGATCTTAGGACAGGAACAATCATCAGTGCCGAAAAGATCAAAAAAGCAAATAAACTTTTAAAGCTCAAAGTTGATCTTGGAGAAAAGGAACCACGTCAGATAATAGCCGGTATTGCTAAAAGCTACAGCCCTGAAGATGTTATAGGAAAACAGGTTGTGGTTGTCGCAAACCTTAAACCAGCCAAACTTATGGGAGAGAGCTCACAGGGGATGCTTCTTGCAGCAAGCAGTGACAGCGAGCTCTTTCTTGCTGGATTCACGTTGCCTGTAAATCCAGGCAGCCAGGTAAAATAGATTTTTTTTGGGATATAGCAAAACATGCGAAACAGACCTCTTGCATTTCAGATACAGCAAGGTTATATTGCCGGCATCTATTATCTATCCGATTGATTAATATCCATTGTCTGTAATTATATCAGGAGATGTTACTCCATACCCTTTATAGATACAGACGTTTCATCGTTATCAAATCCTTAAAAACATTGATTTACCGCGGTCACTGCGTGACATAACCAAAGAATCAAACCATTATGACCATCTAAGGTCACCCTTAAGCCATGAAGATCAGAGTGCATTTTTATGGCATATCGACTCTTTTGCAAGCGACATTTCTACAAAAAACTCTTTGAATATGGGAAAATGAAAAATGTATAGCTACAGCCATAACCATAGTGACAAGACGTCATGGAGAACTTTTCAGAAGAATCTTCAAAGAGAAGCCAAACAGAATGGCAAACAGAACTCAAGAGTACTTAAAAAGCCTCTGCCGTCAAACCAGCCTCCATTTAACATGAGGAATTCTCTTGTGTTAAAACAATCAGGCAAGATTCAAAGGACACGGTCTTTGAAAAAGATCATTATATCTTTTTCCATTATCATTGCACTTGCTTTTATCATGCAGCAGACTCTTCCTGTTTTCATCAAGGGTACCCGGTATATCTTTAACGAGGCTTCAGCTTTTTTTAAACATGATGCCGCCGAATTTTTCAAACAGTTGACCTCGACACAATCCGGGATTCATAAAAAAACCGGTAATACCAAAATCCCTCAAAAAGCTCCTGTCCTCCTTTCAAAGCAGGATTTAAGAACCATTCTTGAGCCGCAGAACCTTCTTAATCTGAAAGATAACCGGATTACCATCACTGATGTCAACCGGAAATTGAACGTTGTTACAAGTCTTGATATGCGACTTCAAAATTTTCTTCTGGATCAGCTTGACTCTCTTGCCCTGTTAAACAGGGGAAAACCTGAAGTTATTGCAATGGTAGTAATGGAGCCTGATACAGGACGCATTCTTGCCATGGCAGGATTTGACAGCCACTCATCAGATATAAATCCATGCACTGAAGCTGAATATCCTGCTGCAAGCATTTTTAAAATGGTTACAGCATCTGCTGCCGTTGAAGCTAAAGGTTACAGTCCTGCAACAACCATGTATTTTAGCGGAGGTAAATATACTCTTTATAAGCGTCAGCTCCTGGAAGAGACTAACAGTAAATTTTCAAACAAAGTGACTCTGGCCGAGGCATTTGCACAATCCATAAACCCTGTTTTCGGAAAACTTGGCTCTCTTATTTTAGGAAAAGATATTCTGGAAAAATACGCAAGCTCGTTTGGATTTAACCAGGAAATTGACTCCGAGATAAATTTTAAACCGGGCAGCTTTACTATTACAGAAAATTCATATCAATGGGCAGAGGTTGCATGTGGTTTTAACAAGACAACCACTATTTCTCCTGTTTTTGGAGCAATGATCGCAAGTACCATGCTAAACTCCGGCAAGACTCCTGTTCCTTCTTTGGTTGAATCTGTCACTGACGTAAAAGGAACGGTTCTATATAAAAGAAAGAGCGAGACTCTTAACAATACAGTCAAGCCGGATACAGCAAAAGCTCTTATGCAGATGATGAACGGTACAGTAATAACAGGAACCGCAAGAAAATCTTTCAGAGGTGTAGATAAGGACAATGTTCTTTCAAAACTTAATATTGGCGGGAAAACCGGTTCTCTTTCAAATTATGATAAAACTATAAAATTTGACTGGTTCAGTGGTTTTTGCTCGGATAACAAGGAAAAAGAGAAGATTGTGGTATCGGTTCTTGTGGGGCACGGCAAATACATCGGAACAAAGGCCAGCATCTATGGACGGTTGATTTTTAAAGAGTATTTTAACAACTATTTTGCACTGAACGCCAAAGCATCCACAAATGGCTGAAAAAAAGCCAACAATTTACCATGAAAACAGATTCTGGTTTTCATGACTCGGGGTGGCCGTACAAAAGAAACGGCCATGCCAGTCTATTGCCATGAAATGATTCAGCGACTTGCAAATACAAATAAAAATAAAATAAATGGTTTACAGATGAGATATATTCAAAAAATCAAGTCACTCCTCAAAGATATTTGTTCTATTAAAATTGAAGTTGGCAAATCTGTTGAGAGAGCACGGGAAAATTCATTGATACTGTTTCCCTTTCGCCCCAACACCCTCTGTTGCGGCATCTGTGCCCTTATATCTTTTAAGGGAAAGAGTGGAGCAGAGTCATCAGGCATCTTGCCCTTATCAAAAGATATGCTTTCTGCAGAGATCGAATCTGCACAAGAGCTTGTGTCATCTGTAAGTTCAGGTGTGCTTGCTATATGCTTATCCAATGAAAGTATGGCTGAAGCCTCTTTGGCTGGAGACAGTTTTATAAAAGATAAATACCTTGGAGGAGAGACAACCTTAGACACCCTTCTTCACAAGATAAGAATGATCAAGACTGACTCTCTTTTTTTTGAGCTTTTTATGGATAGTGAAAAAGAGAGCCGGTTAAGCCTGATTGGTCAGCAGTTGTCTGTCATGATTGAAAAAGAGGTGTCTGATATTAACTCAAGCATGGTTGAGATTTCGGCGGCAGATGTTGAGGCGGTTCTGAAAAGAATTGAAAAAATCAAGGATATCTCCTGGTGTATCTCTCGCGAGATTCTGGAAAATATAGGCAGGATAAGGCAGCTTCTTGTTAATGGGTGCTCTCCTGTGTCCATGAGTCAGGTTCTTGCGTTTAAAAGAATAAATGCTGTTTTAAACAGTGTTGACCGTCTTGAAGTCAGGGGCAGGGACTCTGCCGGAATCTCTCTTCTGTTTATTCTCACCAGGACCCAGTTTGAAAATTTCAGAAAAGAGATGCTCAGTGCGGGGCTTGGAGATCAGCTTAAACAGCGAACCAACAAGACTGTGCTTGTTAACAACTGTATTACTATTCACAATGTTTCTGCAACGATACGCGATAGAGGTGTTAATCTAAACCATATTGATGGCTGTGCCACAACAGCAATTGATCATGACCGCACTAAAGCGGTAGATGACAATGACCGTATCACACCAGTCGATATCCCTGCAAGCAAGCCTGAAAGCCATGTCGCCATCTCCATTGTTTACAAATATGCCGCTGAAATAGGATCACTTGGTGATAATGTGGCCTTTATCAGGACACAGATCAGAAATGATCAGATTCTTCAGATTCTGACACGTTTTCCATCAGTTTTCAGTACCATTTCCGCCCATACCCGATGGGCATCTGTGGGAGATATCACTCAGGCCAACTGTCATCCTGTAGATAATGAACCTACTGACACTCTTGTGAAAAGAAGCGGAATTATCCATGTAAGTCTCAATGGAGACATAGATAATTACCCTGAATTAAAAAAAGAGTACGAATCACGGTTTGACAGCATACATTCGGAAATAACAACAGACACCAAGATAATTCCGCTTCAGATAGAGCTCTACCTGAGACAGGGACACCCTGTTGAAGAGGCGTTTCGCCTTGCATTGAACGATTTTCATGGCTCCCATGCCATCAGCATGCACACTGATCTTGCCCCAGGCAAACTTTTTCTTGCCCAGAAAGGGAGCGGTCAGGCTATTTTCGCCGGTATCTCACCCAATCACTATATCACAGCTTCGGAACTTTACGGACTTGTGGAAGAGACTCAAAAGTTCATTAAATTAAACGGCGAGAAAAAGGGTCAGATACTGATCCTTGACCAGAATTCCGGAGGCGGTATATCCGGCATGAGATCCTTTGACTATGATGGCTCTCCAATTGAGATATGTGAGCAAGATATACAGCACAGCGAAATAACCTCAAGAGACATTGATCGTCAGATGTTTCCCCACTATTTTTTAAAGGAGATCTCGGAATCTCCGGTATCTGTCACAAAAACTCTGCAAAACAAATGGAAAATATCGCCGGATACAGGTCTTTATACCATGAATCTGGGCAGATCGGTAATACCTGAAAGCATTGAATCCGACCTGAAGCAGGGAGTCATAAAAAAAATATATTTT
>JADFYT010000093.1 GCA_015232935.1 Desulfamplus sp. | reverse complement strand
GGATCAGAAAAATGTCAGCATCGGGTTTTTAAACAGCAAAGATGAAAAAAATAGTGGTGCCAGCTTTTCAAGCGGTTCAGATCATAAGGATATTAGCAGCAGATTTTCAAGCAGAGGCAATTTTTCTGTTGTTACAAACAAAGATACCTATAAAGCTCCGGTAGTGATTGATGCGGCGGGCCCATTTTCAAGAGAGCTTGGTAAAATGGTTGCTGTTGAGGGCAGCCGTGCTTCTGGCAAGTCCGGTCTTGCTTGTGGTGAAATAGTCAATGCCGATGGCCAGGTTGTTAAAATTGACATTCCGGTATTCCCGGATTCCCATGAGGGCGGAGTTACAGAACCTGTCGAGCCTTTTTTCAAGACAATGCTTGTGGATTTACGGCCTGCTCCTGGTTCAAAAAATTATTATTTTTATCAGAATGCTCACGGACATATAATCTTCTGTATTACTCCGGATCCTCCGATTCTTGGATTTGACAAGAGAGAGACTTCTGTGTTTCTTCCACAGGTTGCATCAAGAATGCTGAACCTGATGCCACGCCTTAAAAATATAAGAGTCAGAAGGGTGTGGCGGGGGCTTTATCCCATGACACCTGACGGCTCTCCCATACTTGGATGGAACAAGGATATCCCGGGACTTCTTCATGCCACAGGAATGTGCGGGCAGGGTTATATGCTTGGGCCAGGTGTTGGAGAAATAATAGGCAGGATGGTGACAGACCAGTTGACAGAAACCGACAAAATCGTTACAGATGAATTTTCCCTCTATCGTGAGTTTGGCGGTGAAGAGGCTTTAAAATAATTCAACATTCATGGCCGCTGTGTGGCGATCCCGAATCATGAAAATCAAAAAAAAGGTAGATTTTGTGTGATTTTTGTTGGATTAAAATTCCGTAGCAAGGAACATAGGCAGCTTCGCCGCAACTGTTATTACAGGATTGAAATTCCTGAACAATAAAATAAGGAGCAATAAAATGGCCGACTTTACATTAAAGGAAATAAAGACCCTGGAGTACGTTCGACCTGAAATTGAAAAAGGATATACAGATCACTCCCTTCACATTGATATATCTTCTGCAGATATCAGGATTAACCCTGTAGACAAGATGGTAAAAGAGAAATTTATTGGCGGTAAAGGGTATGATCTATGGTTTATGTGGAATTCCGTGACAGGAAAAACCAGATGGAACGATCCTGAAAATGCCATCTGCATCGCATCTGGACCTCTTGGAGGAACGCCTGGATATCCGGGTGGTGGCAAGAGCATTGTTACCACAATATCTCCATTGACAGGAATTCCCATTGATTCCAATGTTGGTGGCTATTTTGGACCTTACATCAAATTCGCAGGATTTGACGTTCTGGAACTGACAGGAAAATCTGACAAGGAGCTGGTTGTTCTTGTTGACGGGATCGAGTCAAAAATCAGAATATATGAAGTGTCAGGTCTGACCGATGACTCATACGAGCTCTCCATGAAGCTGACAGACTATTTTGACAAGGATAAACCTGTCAATATCTCTGTTGTATCAACAGGCTCTGCCGCAAAGCATACTGAGCTTGGCTGCCTCAATTTTACATGGTTTGATGCAAAACGAAAAAGGGTAAGATACAAACAGGCCGGACGTGGTGGGATCGGGACGGTGTTTGCCCATAAAAATATCAAGGCTGTTGTGGCAAGATGGGGCACTGTCTCCATGAAGATCAACAACCCGGCTGACCTCGAAGCCATGAAAACCGTGACCAAACTTCATGCCGGAGAGATCAACACATTGGATCCCAAACAGAACCGGATGGCACTTGTTGGTACTACCCATCTTGTTCCGATTATGAATGATCACGACTGCCTGCCCGTGAACAATTTTAAATACGGGCAGCATCCGGAAGCTCACAATATCGGCGAAGCTGTTTATGAACATATCTTTGACAAGGGGTTTGACGGCTGCTGGAGAGGTTGTGCTGTTGCCTGTTCTCACGGGGTAAAGGATTTTGTTCCATTTACCGGCCCTTACAAGGGAAAAAAGGTGTTTGTGGACGGCCCTGAATATGAGACAGTTGCAGGATGCGGTTCAAACCTTGGAATTTTTGACCCGTTCTTTATTCTGGAGATGAATTTCTATTGTGACACCTATGGTCTTGACACCATATCCATTGGTACCGGCATTGCCTTTGTAATGGAATGCTTTGAGATGGGGCTTATCACCAGGGAGCACACGGGTGGCATGGATTTGAGTTTTGGCAATCGCCTTAATTCTCTTGAGCTTTTGCACCAGATGGCTCGGGGTGAGGGTTTTGGTGTTACTGTAGGCAAGGGTATCCGAAAGATGAAAGCAATATTTGCCCGTGATTTCGGTGCGGATGCGGCCATTATGCAGGATATAGGAATGGAATCCAAAGGGCTTGAATTCTCGGAATATATGACCAAAGAGTCCCTTGCCCAGCAGGGTGGTTACGGCATGGCCCTCAAGGGACCTCAGCATGATGAGGCGTGGCTTATTTTTCTTGATATGGTTCATAACTTTATGCCAACTTTTGAGAATAAGGCTGAGGCTCTGCACTGGTTCCCGATGTTCAGAACATGGTTTGGCCTTTGCGGACTTTGCAAGCTGCCCTGGAATGACATTGTTCCAGAAGATAACCGGCAGAATCCCGAACCCGCCAAGGTTATGAAACATGTAGGCTGGTACGCTGATTTCTTCTCGTCCATTACAGGCAGAAAAGTATCCCCTGATGATCTTATTCCCATGAGTGAAGCTGTCTATAATTTCCAGAGGCTCTTTAATCTTAAAATGGGTTACGGTACAAGAGAGCATGATACTCTTCCGTACCGTTCTGTGGGGCCTGTTACCGTGGATGAGTACCTGTCCCGTACAGAAAGATATGACAAGGATCTTACAGATAACTACAATGTGGATATCACAGGTATGGAGGTATCTGACAAGGTTGCCGTTTTGAGAAAACATAGAGAATCCCGTTACGAACAGCTAAAAGACGCGGTTTATAAACGCCGCGGCTGGACAGAAAACGGAATTCCGACTGTCGAGACTGTAAAACGGCTCGGGATAGATTTCCCTGATGTTATGGCACTTTTAAAAACTCATGGTGTAGAATAAAAACTCAAACCTGATTCCAGGTTTTGATGTTTAATTGCTGCAAGGGGGACGTAGCGTGTTATGCCCCCCTTGCAGCACGAATAGAATAAGATGCAAAAAAGGCCCGGATTATCAGGAAACAGAATGATAACAGTAGATGAAAAAAAAATGGAGTGGCACCAGGGAATGACCATCAGAGATGTTCTTGACAAAGTGGAGAATGTCCGGTTCTGTGCTGCTGTCAGGCTGAACGGCAAGCTGGTCTCAAGTCCCTCGTTTGAGACAACACTGATACCTGACAATGCTGTAATTTATATTCTGCCCCTTATCGCAGGGGGATAATTCTACGGCGGTGAAATATTATTACGGCAACCGTTATCAATTGAACGTGTTGATTGTTGTTGTCAATTAAACATGCTAATCATTAGTCAGTTCAATACTGATTATTGTCAATTGCATAGTCAATTTGATGAAAATCTCTTTGAGAGCAGCACAGCCTCCTCTTTTACACCGTCAAAGTCAAAGGCTTCTACTCTATTGAGTAAAGGATCAAGATCTTCTTTTTTGATATGTTTTTGAAGCTCCTTTATGAATGGATAAACTTCATCAGGGCTGTACTGGTCACATGCAGAAATAAGCTCAGATAACAAAGACCTTATATTGTTATTTGCCTCGTCTGTTCCAATCCCTTCTATTATCCCTTCCATTTCTATTTTAGTCGTATCTTCTATTGCTGTTCCCGTCCGAGCCGCTATTACTGTTCCCGCCTGAGCCTCAGATTGAGTCGTTTCTGTTTTATTGGCATTGTTTCGTATGGCTTCTATATATAAAGGAACTTTTTTCATTTCTGTTTCAAGATCGGCAAGCAGCGGTAGAATCAGATCCATTCTGTTGTTTGCCGCTGCTTTGTCCATTTCATTAAAAATGGCAAAGATAGCTGAAAGTGAGAGATTGCCGGAAAGACCCTTTAACGCATGGGTAATCTTGTGAACCTGGGCAATACGACTATCAGGGATTCTTTGATCCTCCTTGCTATCTGGCCTTTTGATAATTGTCTCAATCCTTTCTGAGACATCCATGTTATCGTTGTAGAATCTTGATAAAACATCAGCAAAAACAGAATGGCTTGACCAGTTGTCAATTGCCCTTTTTATGTCGATTCCGGCACCAAGCTCATAAGGGAAGTCTGATGCTGTGGGCACATCATTTTCTTCTGTTAAATCTCCGGATAAAGATAAAGGCTTCAACTGGTAGTTCCCGTCAGGTTCTTTTTTACTCAACTTCTTATTGCCGGACTGATTGTCTGTCAGGCTCGATTGATCGCCTGCCAGGATATTGTCCGAAAATCCCTTTTTTGGGGAAAGAAAGTTTTTAGAAACAACTTTTGCATGGTCCCGGCTTTCCTGAACAAGTTTCAAGATCAGTGTCTGAAGTTCCTTGAAGTTGATCGGTTTGCTGATACATTCATTCATACCTGTTTTTTTATAGATATCTATATCCTCACTTGTTGCACTTCCGGTAACAGCAATTATGGGAATGGCTCTTCTTGTACCATGCTCCATTTCCCTAATTTTGAGGGTTGCTTCCATTCCATCCATTTCCGGCATATTTACATCCATTAGAATGATGTCAAAATTTTCCTTTTCAAACGCCCGGATTGCCTCTATCCCGTTATTTACCCCTGTAACCTTGTGAGAGGATTTCTGGAGCAAAAGTCTGGTTAGAAGTACATTTTCCTCAAGATCATCTGCAATCAGGATATTTAACCCCGAATAGTCTTTTTTTTCTGATATCATTATATTCTGGCCTTTATTTTTCTCCAGGGCAGATGCCTGAAGCATTTTTATGGTAAAATGAAATACAGAACCCTCACCCTCCTTGCTTTCAAGCCATATTTTGCCACCCATCAGCTCAACTAACTGTTTTGCTATGGTAGTGCCAAGCCCAATGCCACCAAAACGTCTTGTGGTTGATGAGTCTGCCTGTGTAAAGGGTTCAAAAATTGATGCCATATGTTGATCTGAAATGCCAATACCAGTGTCAAATATCGAAAAAAGTATGGTATCCGCTTCATCGTGTTTTTGAACAGTTATGGTTATTTTTCCATGGTTGGTGAATTTTATCGCGTTTCCTGCAATATTGGCAAGAATTTGTCCTATTCTGACGGGATCACCTATATATGTCCTTGCAACTTCAGGTGCGACTTTGTAATGCAGATCCAACCCCTTTTCATTTGCTCTGGTCGCAAGAAGTTCTACCCTGTTTTTTATAAGTTCCCTTATATCAAAAGGTTGCATCCCGGTTATCAGTTGCTTTTGCTCAATCTTGCTTAAATCAAGTATGTCATTTAAAAGGGATAGAAGAGAATTGGCAGATGAGTGAGCAATGGATATCTTGTTTCTTTGATTCAAGGTAAGATCGTTATCGTCTAACGCCAGTTGCAGAAAACCAAGAATCGAATTCATGGGAGTTCGTACTTCATGACTCATGTTCGCCAAAAATTCGCTTTTGACACGGGATGCGTTTTCCGCCTTGTTTTTTGCCTCAATAAGCTGCTGTTCCAGCTCTTTTCGTTTTGAGAAATCGGTTATTACCGCAAATGTACCGATCTGGCTGTTTTGCTGATCAAAAAGCGGAGTAGGACTTACAAGACAGTGCAATCTGCCGTGATCTGGACGGGTCAGCACCATTTCAAAACTGCTTCTGGATTGTGGATTCCAGGTGCGTATATATGTTTTTATTTTGTTCTGGTATTCATGATCCAGAAAATCATAGATGCTTTTTCCGATCAATTTTTCCTCTGAAGTACCAAGCATATCGCACAAGGCGGAATTCACCTGAACAGTATGCCAGTTATTGTCAACCATCCAGAACCCCTGCTCCATGGACGCAAGGATACTTTTAAACAGATATTCACTGTCACGCAGGGCATCTTCAGCTTTTCTGGCAGCAGTTATGTCTGACTTTACCGCGACATAATGGTCAATCTTGTCGCCTATGCTTGATATTGGAGTTATTATGGCATGCTCCCAGAACTCCTCCCCGTTTTTTTTGATATTGCATAGCTCTCCATTCCAGATTTTTCCACTGGAGATGGCCTTCCACAGGGATTCGTAAAATTCAGAAGATTGCTTGTCCCCCTTCAGAATTCTTGGATTCTTCCCAAGTATTTCCTCGTATGTATATCCGGTTAATGCTGTAAAATATGGGTTTACATAGCTGATATTCCCATTTTGATCTGTAACAATAATGGATACCGGACTTTTTTCAACCGCCTGCTTTAGAATACGAAGCTGAAGTTCATCATGCTTCTGCTTATTGATATCTTCCTGAATACCGACATAGTTTATAATATTTCCTTCCGAGTCTTTCATTGGTGAAACTCTTACAAATTGCCACTGCAACTCTCCTTGTCTGTTTCTGTTTATCATTTCCCCTTGCCATACCTCTCCTTTGAGAATTGTATCCCACATGGCCCTGTAGAATTCAGGGGTATGAAGTCCGGACTCAAGAATTGCGGGAGTTTTCCCAATAGCCTCTTCTTTTGTGTAACCAGTTATTTTTGTAAATGCGGGATTGACATATTCAATTACCCCGTTTTTATCTGTAATCAAAATAATACAAGGATTATCTTCAATGGCAAGGTACAGTTTTCTCATGAGGAAAATAACGTTTTTCAGTTCTTCTATATCTTTTTTCAGCTCGGTTATATGATTTTGCAAACTGGAAGGAGATTGATCTTGAACGGTTTTTCTGTTGTTTGGAGGCTCGTTGGTTGTGTCAGATTTGTAGTCATGGGGTCTATCTGATCTGGGGATATTGGATATGTCAGTTTTTGAACTATCTGGATTTAAAAATAGACGTGCTATTGTTGTCTGAATCCTCTGCCAGTTTTTTTTAATATGATAGATCGGGGTGTTTATAAACATCCGGTTTATCCCAAATTCTGTATTTTTAAAGATTCGGGCTGTACATTAAACAGCTCATCACTCATAACTTGTTCCGGCCGTGCCGGTTATTCAGAAAAAATTGTGTCTCAATTGGTTTTTATGCCGTAGATTTCAAAAAGCCTGTTAAATTCTCCGCTCGCCTTGATTTCGGCCAGCCCCTTGTTAAAGGCTTCAATAATCTCTTTGTTTCGTGGATTTGCGAGTCCTGAGGAGATATGCAGATTATTGCTGCTGAGTCCATTTTCCGTAAACTTTATTTCTGTAAGAAGTGATGGTTCTGATTTGGCAACAGCAACCCTTGCCACTATCTCGTCTTCCAGAGTAAGATCAATTCTTTTAGCTACAAGTTTTCTGATATTGGTCATGAAATCGACAACCTCCTCGCGTATAAAATCAGTTGATGCCAGAAATTTGTCTCCATAACCATAACCTCTCACAGTGCCAATCCTTTTTCCTCTAAGACTTTCAAGCCCGTTGTATTCAAACGGATCGTCCACGGATTTAATGAATTTGATTGTATTGGAGGCATACGGCTGGCTGAACAGCATTGTCTCTTTTCGTTTTTGAGTCATCCACACGTCAGGGAGGATATCATATTTGCCGATATTAACCATGGCTTCCGCTCTTGCCCAGGGCACATATTCCATCTTTACAGTATAACCTTGGGTCTTATAGGCAGCCCGAATAATTACAAGCGAAAGCCCCTCTTTTATATCCGATGGATCTACAAAAGGCGGCCACGGGTCTGCGGCAGCTACAATGTTTTTTTCTTCTGCCGTACACAGAGTTGGAAACAGAGCCGCATAGATCAACGTAATAGCAATAATCATTATCACGTTTTTCATAACGTTTCTCCTGATTAGTGTCACTTGAAGTTTAGTCACTTGAAGTTTAAAGTGTCGGGTGGATTTTAAGAGGAATCAATATTGATAGAGTTTTTTCACCCGACATGTAAACTTTGATTTCCACGTAAAAAGTCAATTTGAATCCGTGCACAATAAAATCAGAGAGTTATTGCACTGAAAAATGCTGACTCATGACTTTTTACGAGACCATCAACCTTGAAAGAACATTGGTAGTTTAGAGCTGCTGGATGTATAATTTAGTTGGTTTTGACACCATAGCTTTCAAAGATTTTATTGAATTCTCCGTTTGCCTTGATCTCTGCCAGACCCTTGTTAAATGCCTCAATGATCTCTTTGTGTCTGGGGTTCGCGATTCCTGACGAAACATACAGGTTATTGCTGGTAATCGAATTTTGAGTAAACTTGATTTTGGACATTAATGATGGGTCAGCCTTTGATATAAGGGCACTGGCTACGATTTCATCCTCCAGCGTGAGGTCAATTCTTTTGGCAACCAGCTTTTTGATG
>JADFYT010000092.1 GCA_015232935.1 Desulfamplus sp. | reverse complement strand
AAAAGATATTATCCAGGGGCTTCTTGCTGCAAGAGTGACAAGATTATCAAGTGCCTGGGGTTTTTCAACCAGCAAGGATAGATAGCAGGTCCTTCTTTCAATAGTAATTACAAGGTCAACAAGGCGTTTAAGGACGGTTTCCGTGTTGAATCCATAATTTGTTCCCTGGATATAACTTGAACTGGTCGCATGATAACTTGAACTGGTGGTACGCGTACTATCGGAAGCTGCTGTATTGCTTTCGGAAGCGGCTGTATTGCTATCTGTACGAACCAGCGATTTGCTCTCCTGGCCGATTTTGTGAACAAGCAGCGGGACAAGGCGATCCAGCCGTTTTCGACCGCTTGATGTAAGTTTTTTTGTATTGGTATGTTCTGCAAGGCTCTTTAGAATATTGGACAAATGGGCACAATCCTCAAAGCCTGACACTTTATAGCCTGTGCAGTCAAACTGTGGGTCACTTATATTCTGCCAGATATACTTTAGATCATCAATTTCAAAATCCGGTTTTTCCTCGTTTTCCGAGGCGAGCAGATTGATAAAATGCCCATGAACTCTGGCCATATGTTCATTTAGAGCGTCATAAAAACTTTTTTGGCTTGCATATGTCAAGTCATTTTCAGATATCGGACAGCAGGAGTCATCATGGTTTTTGGAGAGATCAGGACAATGATTGAATCCCATTGAAAGGGCAAGACGCAGCTTTTCATCCTCTTTTTCAGGAAGATCATGGGTTTGCAGGTCGTTGTACTGTTGCAATCTGTTCTCGACTTTACGCAAAAAGCAGTATGCCGCGGCAAGTTCATTCCCTGTTTTGGCATCAATGCAGTTTCTGTTGACCAGCAGTTTTAGTATATTGAGGATTTTCAACTCCTGAAATTCAGGTTCAACACCACCTCTGATTAACTGAAACACCTGACCAAAAAACTCGATTTCCCGGATACCTCCGGCACCAAGTTTAATGTTGTTTTTAAAACGTTTATCCCTGACCTGAAGGGAAATTCTCTTTTTCATCTCTCTGAGTGCGTCAAAAGAGCCATAATCAAAATATCTTCTGTAGACAAAAGGATTGAGGCTTTTTAGCAGGGTATAACCGGCAGCAATGTCTCCGGCAATTGGGCGGGCTTTTATAAAGGCGTAACGTTCCCACTCCCGTCCCTGGGTCTGGTAATACTCCTCCATGGTGTAGAAACTCATGGCAAGAGGGCCATTGGCACCAAAAGGACGCAAGCGGGTATCTACACGAAAAAGTGTTGTGCCACTCATGGATGAATCAAACACCTTTAAGAAATTTTTGCACATTTTTGTGAAAAATTCTCCTGTGGTATTAAAGCTGCCTTTTCTTGATCTTGCGTCTTCTATTTCTAAAGAGGCATTTTCAGAACTGTTTTTTGATCTGCCCATCTCTTGAAATGGAGAGTCTTCAGGGTATGCAAAAATAAGATCAATATCTGAGGAAAAATTCAATTCACCGGCACCAAGTTTTCCCATGCCAAGAACAATGATTTTTTGAACATTACCGTGGTTGTCAAGGGGCGTTCCGTATGTGAAACAGAGTTTATCATAGATAAAGCTAATTGCTTTGTCAACACAAGCCTCTGCAAGGCCGGACAAATCTTTCAAAGTCTGCTCCAGGGTGGCTTTGGCTGTTAGATCCTGCCAGGCAATTCTTACCATTTCCCTTTCTCGTACTCGTCCAAGAACAGATTTTAACTGAATATCGTCTTTGGTATTTTTTGTCTGAAGTTCCAGCCTGAGCCTGTATTCACCCGCATCGTATGAACGCTCAAGATCTCCTGATTCAACAAGATCAACAAGAATTGAGGGATTTTTGATAATTGATGAGGCCACAAATTCACTAAAGAGCGTTACCTGCCCTACCTCATGTAGTGACAGCTTCTCATTGGGCAACGCAAGTCTCTTTTCAGCAAGGGAGTCCATCAGCTCTTTGACCCTGTTTTTCACATGGGCTGCCATATGTTCTGGTAATTGTTTGATATTCATCTTGTTCCAAAAGAATGTTAAATATTTATATTGTTTACCGTGAAAACAGATCATGGTTTTCATGCTTGGGGGTGGCCGGATTCCCATCCGGTCATGTCTGTTTAGGTACAATATCAGACTCCAACTGTTTTGCAATATCCAATGCACTGGTTAGGGCATCGTTGATTATAAAAAGTTGAATTTTAAGCGTTTTAAGTGATGCTGGTGTGGCTGTAATCTGCTCGCTGCTGGAAAGTATCTTGGATAGTTCCTGAGATTTTTCTGAAAACTGGATAAGTTTTTTACTGAACTCATTTATCTCGGTTGCCCATTTTTTCCTGTCTTGTTCTGAAAACTCAATCTGTGCATTTCCAGTTCCCTTGATAAGATCATCAAGTTTATAGTCTTCGGGGTTTGCTATAATTTCATACATAATGGTATCTCCTTTCTTGATCAATTAAAGTGATTGGTAATTTTTTGGCATGATGTAACTGATGTACACTTATAGTTTGAACATAGGTACCAATTAGCGATCTCTTACAAATTATTCTATTTGGTGTTTGAGTTTAATTGCTTGATAATTAAATCTTATTGAAATTGATTCAACAAGTCAAGGTTGAATATGTGGTATGAAAATTCTCATTTTGAAATATTAATATCAGTATAAATAGCATTGACATGTTCGTACATCCAGATTAATAATAACATCAAAGATTGTAGACTCAAAATAGTAGTAAAAATTTTGAAATATTGATTGCGGGAGCCAAACTGTTTGCTGAGAGGGGATTCTATCCCGACCGCTTAACCTGATACGGATAATGCCGACGTAGGGAATGATAAAAAAATAAAGCCATCCTCTATTTGTTGCAATTATATTTGTATGAGAGGGTGGTTTTTTATTTTATAGAAGAAATTGCTCGCCTTTTTATCAAACCCCTTATGATTGAAGGCGGACACAATCCGGCCATGACCATTAAAAGGAGTATAGTTTATGAAAAAAATGGGTTATCTGATTATAGTTTCTCTTTTAACTATTGTTGTTGCATCTTCCGTGGTTTGTCAGGATACAAAAGAGGGAAAACAAAACGTGCTGGTTTTAGAACGACAGAGCAAAAATTATGACCACTCTGTCGTAAAAAAGATCACGGTTATGACTCATGACAGCTTCAGTGTAAGCGAAGAGGTTGTTGCAGTATTTGAAAAACAAAACAATGCAAAGATCATCTTTTTAAAGGCTGGTGATGCCGGAGAGGCATTAAACAAGGCAATACTTTCAAAAAATAATCCTCTTGCTGATATATTTTATGGTGTTGACAATACTTTTTTAAGCAGAGCTATCAAGGCAGATATATTTATTCCATACTCATCATCAAATCTTAAAGATGTGGATGATACATTGAAACTTGATTCTGAAAACAGGCTTCTTCCAGTTGATTTTGGTGATGTCTGCCTTAACTACGATAAAAAATGGTTTGCAGAGCACCATTTATCGCCACCTGCCATGTTAGAGGATCTGATTAAGCCAGAATATAAGGGTCTTCTTGCTATTCAAAATCCAGCTACTTCCTCCCCGGGTCTTGCTTTTTTGCTTACAACAGTCAGCAGGTTTGGAGAATCTGGTGCCTTTGAGTTCTGGAAAAAATTGAAAAATAACGATATCTTTATAACAAATGGCTGGAAAGAGGCATACTGGGGCAAATTTTCAGCTGCATCAGATGGCGATCGCCCGATTGTAGTCAGTTATGCCTCAAGTCCTGCGGCTGAAGTTCACTTTGCCAAAGATAAAGATCTGTCTGGCAAAGGAGAGGATGCTTCGGGCAAGAACAGTTCGCTGGAAGCTCCGACCGGTGTTGTTACAGAAAACGGGTCTGCATTCAGGCAGGTTGAATTTGCAGGTATTCTTAAAGGTTCTGCAAATCTGGAGCTTGCAAAAAAGCTGATAGATTTTCTTCTTTCAGAGACTTTTCAGGAAGATATCCCTCTTCAGATGTTTGTATTTCCTGCAAACCGTAATGCCAGACTGCCTGAAGTATTTCAAAAACACGCAAGAATTACTGCTCTGCCTGCTACATTGCCATATGATCAAATCAGTGAAAAAAGAGAAATATGGATTGAAAAGTGGACAGAGTTGATGTTGTGATGTCAAGGATTATTCCAATTATGGCAGGAGGGATTCCTGTTGTTTTTCTTGCTGTTTTCTACGTTTACCCTCTTGCCGGAATTTTTATAAAAAGTTTTTTTGACGAGACGTCCTTTTCTTTTCTGAGTCTGTTTAAAATACTTCAATCTTCACGTATGGCCGGAATTATCTGGTTTACATTCTGGCAGGCATCTGTTTCAACCATTTTGACGCTGATTGTCTCATTGCCATGTGCCTGGGTCATGGGAACCTTTGATTTCAAAGGTAAAAAAATAGTCATGACATTAGCCACACTCCCCTTTGTTCTGCCAACTATTGTCGTTGCGTCAGCCTTCCAGAGTCTGGCATATTCAATAAGAGATATTTCAGGCAGCAGCGGATTGCTCGGAGTTACTCAAGATGGAAATAGTGCAGTTGCTGATTTTCTCAATTGGCTGTCGAGTTTTATGCAACCTGAACATTCCATCTCCATGATTCTTATGGCTCACCTTTTCTATAATTTTTCCGTGGTACTCAGAATAACCTGTGCATTCTGGTCATCCATGGGAAAAGAGATGAAAGAGGCCGCCTCCATGTTAGGAGCTAATGGTATCAATATTTTTTTCAAAATTACTCTGCCTCTGCTTAAACCTGCGATTATAGCATCGTCCACACTGGTTTTTATTTTCTGTTTTTCGAGCTTTGGTGTCATATTGATCCTTGGAGGCCCCTCGTTTTCCACCCTTGAAGTAGAAATATACAGACAGGCCGCACACCTGTTCAATCTTCCTGTTGCCTCCTGCTTGTCTCTTCTCCAGATCCTGTTTACATTTGCAATGATGTGGATTTACACGCTGATCCAGAGAAAAAACTCTCGCTTTCTACCGGAGTCAGAAAAATTTGCCTTGAGAAAACCAGCTTGTCTGAGCGAAAAAAGTGCGATATTTCTCTGCATCTTTTTTATTATTGCTCTTTGCGGAGCACCCATTGCAGCTTTGATTTTCAGATCTTTATATTATAATGGCACCATCTCCTTGATATTTTATAGAGAGCTTTTGTTAAACCCTTCAGGGTCTATTTTTTATATCCCGCCTTTTTTAGCAATATCCAACTCTCTTGTTTTTGCTTTGTCAACTCTTGCCATGGCATTGGTTGTCGGAGGATGTGCGGCGTACCTGATAAGAAAATATGCTGATCTTGAGCCTGGAAGATTGTCTGGAAAATTTCTTGAACCTGTTTTTATGCTGCCCCTTTCCACATCAGCAGTAACTCTTGGATTTGGCATGATAATTACTTTGGACAGGCCGCCTCTTAATTTGAGGACATCTGTGGTGCTTATTCCTGTAATTCATACTTTAGTTGCCTTTCCCTTTGTGGTTAGAGCTGTTTTACCCGCATTGAGAGCCATCCCGTCAAGTTTGAAAGAGGCGGCTTTTATAATGGGTGCGTCTCCTTTAAGGGTATGGATGCACATTGAACTTCCTGTTATTGCAAGGGCTCTCTCCATTGGAGCTATATTTGCTTTTACGATAAGCCTTGGGGAATTTGGTGCCACATTGTTTGCGGCAAGACCTGAATTGACAACTATACCTGTAACTATATACAGATTTCTTGGCCAGCCTGGAGCCATGAACTATGGCCAGGCTATGGCCATGTCGTCAATACTTATGCTGGTCACAGCCTCCGGGTTTGTTTTTATAGAGAATATAAGACGATTTGGACACGAAGGTTTTTAATTCATGGGAGAAAGGTTGGCAATGAATGAACTTGTTCTGGATCATATCTATTTTAAGTCAGATTCAGAAAGTATCTTAAATGATATTAACATATCCATCAACAGAGGGAGCTCTCTTTCTCTTCTTGGCCCTTCTGGATGTGGAAAGACAACTCTGTTGCGTATTATCGCAGGTCTTGAGAAGCCAAGTTTCGGTAGCATATTCTTTCGGGGTAGAGATATGAGCGATTTACCCTCGTATCGGAGAAATTTTGGTATGATGTTTCAGGATTTTGCTCTGTTTCCACACCGCAATGTGTTTAAAAACATCTCTTTTGGCCTTGAGATGAAACGAATGTCAAAAAAAGATATCGCATCAAGAGTAAGTGAGATGCTTGAATTGGTAAATCTTGAACAATATGCCAAAAGGGATATTAAAGAGCTATCAGGAGGAGAGCGTCAGCGTGTTGCTCTTGCCAGAACTCTTGCGCCATCGCCTCACCTGATCATGCTGGATGAACCTTTAGGGGCTTTAGACAGACGATTGCGTGAACGCCTTCTTTCTGATTTATCCATGATACTCAACAAAACCGCCATCACCACAATATGGGTGACCCATGACCATAATGAGGCATTTGCGGTTTCTGATCTGGTATGCGTAATGAGTAATGGAAGAATTCAGCAGATTGGCTCTCCTGAGAATGTATATCACAAACCTGTCAACATAACAGTTGCTGATTTTTTAGGATTTCAAAATATCATTGATTTGAGAGACCTGCCTGAAAGCATGGATGCCCATGAAAACGTCAATACTCCTGAAAACATATCCTGTGGAGCAGGGTGCAAGATTCTTATTATGCCTGACTCTGCCTCTGTTGTTTCTGAAGATGTCGCTTCTGATATTGCTAACAAAGAAACTTTTTTTGAAAAATCAGGCATGGGAGGTGATACGGTCATTTCAGGTATAACCAAGAGTATATTCTTTCAGGGTTCTGTCCGTAAAATATCTATTACAACTTATATGAATACGGTTTTGAAAAGATGGAAATCAGATAATGTTTTTCTAATAAATCAAAATAAATTGAACCGCAATAATTGCAGGGTTAAAACATCTGGAAAAGGGGAAGAAAAGCGGGAAAAGCAAGAAAAAAGACAGGAAGAGCGAGAAGAACAGGAGCGTACTCTTTTTTTTGACATACCAGGCCATGCTCCTATTCCTGAGATTGGAAAACCAATATTTTTGAGAATCGACCGGGCAGGAATTAAAATATTTAATCAGGATGAGACTCAAGCGTGGTAAAGATGAGCCAGGTCGACCTGGCTTGGCATAGGCAATATCAAGATCATTGACTGATTGCAATGAAACTTATCGAGAAGATGGCCATATTGCCAAGAGCATGAATGATTACAGGTGCGGCAAGGCTTTTTGAGTATTCATACGACAGTCCAAACACAACGCCACCTGTCAACGGTATTGGTGGAATATTGCTGATACTTGAAAATGTTCCGCCCTCTGGCATATGACAAAGTGCAAACAAAAGAGTGCTTAAGAATATACTTATCCACACGCCGTATCGCCTGAAACAGGAATATAAAAATCCTCTGAAAAAAAACTCTTCAGCAATTGGGCCTATAATGCATCCGGTAAACATAAACAGTGCAAGATCATATGAATTTTCAGGCAACCTGGATGCTATAAAATCAAATGGGGGCTTGATAGTTCTGCAAAAAATTAGGACACCGGCTATAAATGCGGCAATTCCAAAGAACAGTGACCAGACAATACCTGTTTTAATTCCTTTATAAAGAGTCTTTTTTCCAGTCTTTCTATATGATATCCCCAGATGTTCAAATCCATTATCCATATATCTTAGAAGAATAAGCATAAATGTCAGTTCCAGGGTTCTGAGAATAAAGATAGTCTGCAAGGAGGATAGTATATTGTTCAAAACTATCCCGCCGACTGCTTCACAGGCAAGAATAATAGTTGTGGCTGCCAGGAGAAAAGGAAAGGGTAGAATATTCTTGCTGCTTTTTATATGCTGATTTGCTTCTGATTTCATTTTATATTTTCTTGCTCGGGACTTTCAATAAGATACTAATTGCAGTCAAGCCGCTTACGTTCTTGCTCAGGAATTTCAATCCTGTAATAACAATTGCAGCAAAGCTGCCTATGTTCATATTTTTCTTATCTTTCTCAAGGCATTATATGCACTTTTTTGAACATACCACTCAGAGCTGTCAATAATTTTGTTTTGCAAAAGTCCAATCATTTTTATTGTATCTGTATGGTTTGTATTTTGCGAAATTGTACTGATCGGATTTTTCATGCTATGCGTGTTATTAGCATTGTATTGAGTAGTTATAATATTTCCAATGGCTTCAACAGCGGCACACTGAACATTGACAGATCTGTCAGCACTCAATTTTTCAAGGTATGGCAGGGCATCCGGATTTTTTGCCGCAGCAAATGCATTGGCAAGCCAGTATTTCTCAGCAATGTTTCCCTCCATTGAGTTGACAATAACTTCAGGATAGTTCCAGATCGTCTCTTTGCCGTTACAATGCTTTTTATTTCTCTTTGTATCAGTATTGTCAGTATTGTTTTTGGTACAGGTATTGTTTCCGGAACATATTTTTTTTAACCCTTCTACCCGTATTTTATAATCTGAATCTTCAAGCATGGTTTTG
>JADFYT010000091.1 GCA_015232935.1 Desulfamplus sp. | reverse complement strand
AGCATCTCTCTTATTTCTATTGTTTTACCTCTGTTTCTTGTCGCAAGAACTAAAATGTGTTTCATTATTATCTCCAGATATTTATTTGAACCTGCACGAATTTCTATTGTCAGAATCTTGATATCAAAAATAAATATCAAAACAAATATATTTTTGCAAAATAACCTTGCAGCCATGAATTATATGGAGTTATGATGTAAGTTACATGAGGCTCAGCTCTTTTATTGATCAATAGCTAAATACGTTTAGGTAGCGGAGCAAGCTGTGCTTTACAACAACATATATTTTTTTATGACAACAAGGAGTTTAAAAAATGAAAAGATACCGTTTGGCAATCATTGGAGTTTTATGTCTGTCTATCATTTCCTGTGCCGGAACCACCAATCAACAGACCAAAACAGGGCAAGGGGCTCTTGTGGGTGCAGGGGTCGGAGCAATACTTGGTCAGGTTATTGGAGGAAATACTCAAGGAACACTTATCGGAGCAGGTATTGGAGCCGCACTTGGCGGCATTGCCGGAAATCAGATTGGTGCATACATGGACAGGCAGGAACAGGCTCTGAGAAACGTAATTGTGGAATCAGAACAGACAACCGTTGTAAGAACCGAAAATGTTTTAACAGCCACGTTCCAGTCCAGCATGTTTTTTGATACTGATTCTGATATGCTTAAAGCTGGAGCATATTCAGAAATGGACAGGGTGTCAGGAGTGTTAAGGGATTACCCCCAGACCAGAATCAGGGTTGAGGGGCATACCGACTCCAAGGGTTCAGATGTCTATAACCAGGAGCTGTCTCAAAGAAGAGCACAATCTGTTGCCAATGCTCTGATACAAAGAGGTGTGGATCCCTCCAGAATAGAGGTAATAGGATATGGTGAGTCCCAGCCGATATCTTCTGATGATGCCATGAACCGTAGAGTAAATATCGTGATTATTCCTATTGAGGCGTAATGACAAAGGGGCGTAGCGAGAAGCTATGCTCCTTGAATCAGTTGAGAATAACATAGCCAAGGGACTTTAAAATCCTCTCCTGCTCATCAAGAACCTCATTCAATATGCTTATATTTGTCATGGGGTTCATAATCACACTTCGTAATACAACAACCTCGTCAGCCATTGTGCCGTCCACCTGGTCAGCCATTCCACCATAAGCCATTCTGGTTCTGGAGACAAAACTTTTACCAGCTTCTCTTTGCTTTCTCTGTATTGATATGTTGATCTGGTCTATCTGTGCGTTGAGCCTCTTTTTCTCATTTGCATCAGCATTTTCAAGACGCTGTCTGAACCCGGGTGGAACCATCCTGTATGTAAGTATATTAAGCTCGGGTTCTGTTATGAGTTCAAAAAGATCCCTGTTCCTGATTTCCTGTGCAAACTTCTTTGCGGTTTCAATGCCATGATCAATCATGAGGGCATAACCTCTTGTTCCCATGATCTTGAGGGCACTGTCCAGTATAAGGGAGTTGGCTTCCCTTGACCCTTCCAGGGTTTTTATACCAAGATCGACACTGCCCTGGCGATTAACATAGTTTGAGTGGTATGCAATGTGATTCATGGAGAGGGGAGATTTGAAAAATACCATGCCGCATGTCATTGGCATGAAAAACTGCTTGTGCCCGTCAACTGTTACCGAATCAGCCCGCTCGATTCCCTTGAGTTTGTGTGAATATTTTTCAGACAGCATAACAGGGCCTCCCCATGCAGCATCTACATGAAAATTTATCCTCTGTTCCTCACAGATATCCGCGATATCATCAAGAGGATCGACAATACCGGTCTCTGTTGCTCCTGCAACACCCACAACAGAAATGACTCCGGTTTTGCCATCTTTTTTTATATCCCGTATGGTTCTCAAAAGTTTTATGGCATCCATACGATGCTCTGCATTCACATCAACAGGAATAACATTTCTATTGCCGATACCAAGAATGCCGCCGGATTTTCTAAGGGAGAAATGCCCCCTTTTTGAAACAAGAAGAACCGCATTATCCAGGGAATAGGCTCTTAGTGCCTGAGCAATGCCCTCTGATTCAATTCCGTCAAATCTTCCCGTGAGCTTATTGCCAGCAAGTTCAATATTATTGTCCGTGAGTTCAATATTATCGGGGTGGCTGCCGGCATGAATCCTGTCAATACTTCCAGTGTCGGTATTGATATTTATAGTGCTTTTATTGATGCAGTCAAACGGGCTGAAAAAGCGGTTGCGTGCTACCCACAGTGCGGTCAGGTTTGCAGTTGTGCCACCTGTTGTAAATGAGCCAAGGGAAGTATCTGCATTCTGGACATGTTTATTGTAGAATGTTTCATCAAAGCCATAAATAAGCCGGTGAATTTTTGCGAGCACCTGTTTCTCCAGGACAGACAAGACCTTTGATGTCTCAAGTTTGATAACATTCTGATTCAAGGCCGCCACAATCGCTTTTAGATGTACCATGAAAAAAGGAATGGCAGCAGTCATGTGTCCCACAAAATAGGGGGATGCCACATTTACGGCTCTTGGAGCAATCTGCGAGATAATGTCTGAAATTACCTCGGCAAGTTTTTTTTCTGGATCAGAGTTTATAACTGTATCCTGAAAGCCTGCTGTCAGCTCTTTGAGACTTATCTCTTCTGTCACTCCGACATTCCGGTTGATAAATTCATGCAGACCAAAAAGAATCTGCTCCATATATTTTACAAGGATCTCCTTGCAGTCATCATCTTCAGGTCTTATGAATATCTTTTTAAGGCGTTCCCAGTCAGCAACTAATTTTGGTTGTTTAGATTTATACATTTATTTGTCCGAAATTATTTTTTAGTTTATTTGTCGTTAAGGAAACCACGTCCTTTGGGCGTGGTCATGTCGATGAAAGCGATTTTTTTATTATTATGGGGGGGAATAAAATGGAGAGATGCGAATGGGCAGGCAGCGATGAACTTATGATAAACTATCATGACCATGAGTGGGGAGTTCCGGTTCATGATGACAGGCTCTTGTTTGAGTTTTTGACGCTTGAAGGTGCTCAGGCCGGTTTGAGCTGGATCACTATTCTTAGAAAAAGGGAGCATTACAGAGCCGCACTGTATGACTTTGAGCTGGATAAGGTTGCTGGCTTTTCATACTCTGAAATTGAAGAGCTGTTGGATAATCCGTCAATTGTCAGAAACAGGGGGAAAATGAAAAGCACCGTCTCCAATGCACGGCGTGTTCTTGAGATACAGAGAGAATATGGGAGTTTTAATGAGTACATATGGTCATTTACAAATGGAAAGCCTGTTCAGAATTACTGGAAATCTCATAATCAAATTCCTTTGCATACAGCACAATCGTGCAAAATGAGCAAGGATATGAAAAAAAGAGGCTTCAGGTTTGTAGGGCCCACAATATGCTACTCCTTTATGCAGGCTGTTGGAATGGTTAACGATCATACTGTCAACTGCTTTCGGCACATGGAAATATCCAGAATGAACATGGAGATATCCATAATGGACGGGCAGGTTGCGTACCTGCCCTGCATTGAAAAAAATATTTAGTCTGCCGGACAGCAATTTTGTGTACATAGCGTCTGGGACGGCTTACTTGCAGACAAACCCGTCAGATCCCTTTTTGTCTCCTGTCTTGAATTTTCCCACCATGGATTTGAGCTTTGATGAAAGCGTTGAAAGATCATTTGAGCTTGAATCCAGCCTGGAACTGGAGCTGGATATCTCGGATGTGTATCTGTTTACCTCTGCGATATCTTTTGCGATATACTCCGAGACAGAAGAACTCTGTGCCACGTTGTGATTAACTTCCTGTATGCCAATAGAAGCCTGGGAAATATTTTCCGCTATTTCAGATGTTGCAGAAGATTGCTCCTCTATTGCTGTGGCGATATTTTTTACAATATCATTGACCTTTCCAATAACCTGGGAAATTTCACCTATCTCATTCACACTTGCCTGGGTTGAAGTCTGGATATTATTGATTTTCTCCTTGATCTCCAGGGTGGCATTGGCAGTTTGTTTGGCAAGCTCCTTGATTTCATTTGCTACAACCGCGAATCCCTTGCCAGCTTCTCCTGCACGGGCTGCCTCTATGGTAGCGTTAAGTGCAAGAAGATTTGTCTGTCCGGAAATGTCTGTAATAACTTCCGTGACCCTGGTGATATCCTTTGCGGCCTGGCCAAGCGTATTGACACGAGCTACAGCATCTGACGATTTTTTTACAGCTTCAGCCGTTATATTGCGAGCCTGCTCGGAATTGCCTGCAATCTCGCTGATAGTGCTTGTCATCTCCTCCGCTGCCGCTGCGACAACGTTGATATTTGTAGATGCCTCTTCGCATGCTGCGGCAACCGAACCCATATTCGCACTCATCTCTTCTGCTGCCGCGGCAACAGCCTGTGATCTCTCGGAGAGAACGACAACTCCATTTGCCATGCTGGCAGAAATTTTTGATAAATCACAGGCTGAAGTATCCACAACTTCGGTATCTGAAGATATATTGCCAATAAGAGCCTGAAGCTTTTCCACAAATATATTAAACCAGCCGGAAAGTTCATCAATTTCGTCATTATATTTTTGTTTTACAGTCAGACGTTTGGTTAAATCCCCCTCGCCTTCGGCAATATCCTTGAGCATTGCAACGGTACTGTTAATGGGTTTTGCGACAATTACATGGAGACAAAAAATAATGGTCAGAATGAGAGCCACAAGAATACACACGGAAATTACAACCTGAGAGGTAATGGATTTTTTTATGTTCTGACCGAAAAGCTGGTTGAACTGACTGATTGCCTTGTCTGTCTGCTGCTGTCTTAGTTCAAGTTCCTGCGTGATCAGGTCTCTTGTATAATACATGTGCACAGTTCCGACCTTGTCATTTTCATGGATCGCATCTCCTACCACAGAGAGCGACTCATCCAACTCGATATCATCAGGAATTTTACTGCCCACATTTATATCAGGATTTTTCCAGGCTGCCGTAAAAGGCCCTCCATCTGCGTCAAGCACTTTTATTGCAACAATGCCATCTATCTTCAAATAATTTTCAAGAAGGGTTGAAAGACCGTTCTGATCAAAATTATACACAAAATTTTGTGTTACACTTCTGCATATTTCCATGTTCATCTGAATACTGTTTACAAGAGATTTGTCTAATTTTATGGAGTCAGCCTCAAGGGACTTTTTCTGAGACTCTTCAAAATCGGAAATAATCAACCTGGACATGGAAAGCTGCATATTGATCGAGATCAGGCTGCTGATCGCCAAAAGAATTAACACAATAACTGTACATCCTACAGAAGTTTTGAAAGAGATGCTGTATTTCCTTTTTTTACCTGCCTCTGCCATGCCAAGTGCTCCTTATCATTAATTAATTATGATCTTCGGGTCGATAAATAGATAAAATATACAAATAAACAGTATGGATGAAACCCATATCAGTTTTTTTTCCATCTTTCAAGTTTTTCAAAGGCTCTTGAAGCCGCGTTAAAGATGTCTATAAGACGAACAGGTTTTCTGAAATAGTCTTCAAAACCTGCCCCCTTACACTCGGCCAGCTCAAAATGTGATGCATAACCTGTAATGGCATAGGCAATGGTCAGAGGATTGCGTTTTATAATTTCCCTGCACAGATCAACTCCGTTCATTTCAGGAAGGTTAAGATCGATAAATACCACAAGAACCGTACTTTCTTCAAGAATTTCAAGGGCTTCAGAGGGACTTTCCGCGGTGAGAACCTCATATCCCTTGGTGACAAGGGCAGATTTCAGCAGTAAACATATGGACGATTCATCATCAACTACAAGTATCTTTTTATCAATCATAATAAGCCTCTTTCAAATATGGTCATAAGCCTTTTTTCAAACACAGCCTGTTGTCACATATACATATTTCTGAATAGTAATTGCAATATATATTTTTTTATAATATCTGTGAGGTGGTTTGTTGGAGAGGTCGATAACATAAAGCTCTATGTTGAGTCGCCTGGAAGGTCTTTCTTAAGCTGCCTTGAAAATTTACCATGAAAATTGATTCCTGGTTTCATTATTCTTCTGAGTTTTATGATTCTGTGTGGCCACACAAAGACGGTCATGGCAGTTTAAATTTATAATAAATACAATATGAAAAGGAAAAAGGACTACTTGTATGGATTTTAAGGATTTGGCATCCAATATCGGGATTGATGAGGAGGATTTTATTGAACTTCTGGAGATGCTGGTTGATGTATCAATGACAGATCTCGAAACTTTTGAAACCGAGATTGCTGCCGGAAATTACAATAATGCAGCCATGTCAGCCCACTCTATCAAGGGAGCATCAGGAAATCTTGGATTGACTGATATCTCCAAAGCAGCAGCAGATCTGGAAAAAGCCGCAAAGAACAGTGACCAAAGTCCGATGCCTGAAAGAATTGCTTTTCTGAAAAATGCGTTAAACCAGCTCTCGGAAGCATTGTCTTGAGATTAATGAGACGGGGCAATCCCATTAAACAGTGTCTCTCCGTTCAAAGCTGTAATTTGTGCTGTTTCACCCAGGCTGGTGTCAAGAATCATGGACACGGCAAGGGCGACCAGCAAGATATTACAAGGTTCATTCCAGCCTGTTTCGTAAAGTGTTTGAGACTGGACAAACTGTGTTAACTCAAATAGTTCATCAGGATCAAAAGAATGTCGAGCATCAGGATCAAAAGGATACCGAGGCAGAATTGCAGGGCTGTCGGTTTCAATCAGAAGCCTGTCAGGAGAGACTTTTTTCAATGATTTTCTTGCTTTTTTGTTTTCAGGATGTGTCACGGAGCCTGAAAAAGAGATGTACAAACCATATTTTTCCAGAAGGGGAACCATATCGGCAGAACCGGAATAGGAGTGAATTATCCCCCCCGCCCCAAGAGGCCCTGTATGTTTTAATATTTTAATCAGAGCATCCCAACCTTTTCGCATATGGATGGAGACAGGTATCTTGCGTTCTATTGCCATCTGGATCTGGGTTTTGAAGACAAGCTTCTGTTTTTCTCTGTCAATATTCTTTATGACATGGTCAAGACCTATCTCACCGATAAAGGGAGTTTTACCCTGAAATCTTATGTCAAGATAATTATCCAGATTATCAAACCATTTTTCCGAAACATTTTCCACAAACCATGGATGAACTCCAAAGCTTGGCAGAACATTGTCATATTGTGAGGATATCCTGGCAACAGATTGCCAGTCTGACTCTTTTGTACCGCAGCAGACAATGCCTTTTCCCCCGATCTGTTGCCACCTTGCCAGCATCCCCTCAATATCCCACATGATTTCAGGCTCCTGAAGGTGAGAGTGGGCATCAAAAAAATGGTATTTCCGGTTGCTGATCATTCTATAGACCTCCTGCGGAATTCACTGTTACTCTGCTGATCATTCTATAGTCCTCCTGCAAAACTCACTGTTACTCAAGCTCGCTGGTCTCATGCCCGAGCTGTCTTGTCATAAGGCGTGAAATAGCGTCAGCAGGAGTGCTGTTTTCATACAGTGCCCTGTAAACTTCGTTTATGATGGGCAGTTCTATTTCGAGCTTTCTGGCGAGATTATACACAGATTTTGTGTTTCTGACCCCTTCTGCAACGGTAAGTCTCTTGTCCTGTATCTGACTGATAGTCATACCCTGTCCCAGCTGCTTGCCTACCGTATAATTACGACTTAGATCCCCTGTACAGGTAAGAATCAAATCACCGACTCCCGAGAGTCCCGCAAATGTATGTGGATTGGCACCCATTTTCATGCCAAGCCGCCTGACCTCCGCAAGTCCGCGGGTTATAAGTGCAGCTCTTGTATTTAAACCAAGATTCATGCCGTCAACAAACCCTGCTGCAATAGCAATAACATTTTTAACAGCACCGCCAATCTCAAGTCCTATCGGATCTTCATTTACATAGACCCTGAAATAGTCAGTTGAAAAAATGTACTGTATCCTGGTTGCGATTTGAATGTCTGTTGAAGCCACGCTGATAGCGGTAGGTACTTTCTGTGCAACTTCCCTCGCGAAACTCGGGCCGGAAAGAACCACAATATTATCTTCATTCAAAAACGGGATGGATTCTTGTATAACTCCGGTCATCGTTAGATAGGTACCATCCTCAATTCCTTTGGAAGCTGTTATCACTATGCTGTCCGGTGAAATTGTCCTGCTTATCCGTGTGGCAATTTCGCGCATGTTATGGGATGGCACCACAACAAGAAGAATCCTGTTTGATTCAACTACGCTTTCAATGTCATTTGTAGGTTTGATATTTTCGGAGATTTTCACACCTGGCAAGAAAAGTCTGTTCTCACCATATTCAAGGATATCCTGCTTTACCTCGGGTTCATATGCCCACAGATTCACAGCATATCCTTTTTCAGCAAGAAGATTGGCAAGAGCCGTGCCCCAGCTTCCGGCTCCTATCACACCTATTTTTTTATTTTTGTTTCCATTGTTTGTCATTACTGTTTTTTTGTCCTTTTTATGTGAAAGTCAGGTCAGATCTGTAAATTTTTCAAACATTAGATTTCCTGCAAAAGTTGATTTTATTCCTTGATTGTGCTGGACGAAAAGAGCGTTCCGCA
>JADFYT010000090.1 GCA_015232935.1 Desulfamplus sp. | reverse complement strand
ATCCTGCCACTCTTGAGTATGAAGACCTTGCAAAAGCATCTTTCCCATGTCTTGACGAGGCAAAGAAAAAAGCGACTCTGCCTGAAAAGATCAAATGCGTTCTCACCGGTGACGACAAAGGTGCGAAATTCGCCTGGAAGATCGCCGCGATAAGTTTTCAGTATGCCGCAAACCGCATTCCCGAGATTTCAGATACCATCATCGAGATAGACAACGCCATGAAGTGGGGATACAACTTTGAGATGGGCCCCTTTGAAATGTGGGATACCTACGGAGTTACCGAAGCTGTCGAGAGAATGAAGGCAGAAGGTATGGCCGTACCCGCGAATGTCATTGCAATGCTCTCTGCCGGCAACAAATCATTCTACAAACTTGAGAAGGGCGTTCAGTACTTCTACGATTTTGCATCATCTTCCTACAAGACAGTGCCGGTCAGCAAAACAGCAGTATCCCTTGTTGCTGCACGCGGCAACAACAAACTTGTTCTTGGCAACTCGTCCGCAAGCCTTGTTGATATCGAGGATGGCGTATTCTGTCTTGAGTTTCACACAAAAATGAATGCTCTCAATGCCGAAATCATCGATACCATAGGCGAGGCCATAGATTATGTTGATGCAAACGGCGTTGGTCTTGTAATTGGAAACCAGGCGGGCGGCATGCCGGGTGCTTTTTCTGCCGGTGCTGATCTTTCCCAGATCTCCAAAATGTGCCATGATAAAAAATATGCCGAGATTGATGCCTTCCTTGCAAGAGCACAGGCTGGAATCCAGAAAGCGAAATACGCTCCTTTCCCTGTAGTTGCAGCACCTTATGGAATGACTCTTGGCGGCGGTTGCGAAACCTGCCTTGGTGCTGACAGAATTGTTGCTCATGCAGAACTTTATATGGGACTTGTCGAGATAGGCGTTGGACTTCTTCCTGCGGGCGGCGGATGTCTCAATATGTGGAAAAGATTTATTGATCCGGTTCCAGGCGGTGTTTCCAAGGATATTGATCTTGCCAAACTGTTTATAGCCGCATTTATGAATGTTGCTATGGCAAAGGTCTCAATGTCAGCGGCCCAGGCTCGTGCAAACGGCTTTCTTGGAGCTAATGACCGCATTGTATTCAATCGTGATACTCTTGTTGGTGAAGCCAAGAAAGAAGTCCTGAAAATGGTTGATGATGCCTATGCTCCTCCCATGAAGAAAAATATCAGGGTTATGGGAAATGCCGCACAGGGCATGATCAATGCAGAGCTGTTTAATATGCTCAATGGAAAATTTATGAGCGAGTATGACGCATTCCTTGCCAAACGTATTGGCTATGTCATGAGTGGCGGTAATGTCAATAAGGACACTGAGGTTTCTGAGGAGACCATCCTGAAACTTGAAAGAGATGCCTTTGTTGACTTTGCAAAGGAAGAGAAGACCGTTGCAAGAATTGATCATATGCTGAAAACCGGCAAGCCGCTCAGAAACTAATCAAGGAGGAATTCAAATGAGAGATGCATATATTGTACAGTCAGTAAGAACCCCTGGCTGCAAGCAGAAAAAGGGTCAGTTCAAAGAGACCAGGCCCGAAGAACTCCTTTCATTTATCATGAAAGCAGCGGTTGAAAGAACCGAAGGCTTGAAGGCCGAAGATATCGAAGATGTAATGTGCGGCTGTGCCTTTCCTGAAGCTGAACAGGGCCTTAACATCGGACGTATTGCAGCTAAAATGGCAGGATTTCCGGACAGTGTATCAGGTGCCACGGTAAACCGCTTCTGTGCGTCAGGTCTTGAGGCGATTGCCCTTGCCTCTGCAAGAGTGCAGATGGGCTGGTCAGAGATCACAATGGGTGTGGGTGTCGAGTCCATGACCTTTGTTCCGATGGGCGGCAATGTACCAAGACCACATCCCGAGTTCTCCATTGAAGATCCCACGATGTATATATCCATGGGTATTACAGCGGAAAACGTTGCTAACCGTTACAATGTATCAAGAGCGGATCAGGATGTCTTTGCCGCTGATTCTCAGGCAAAAGCCGCAAAAGCCGCAAAAGCCGGCCTTTTTACTGAAATAGTCCCGACTCCTGCATACAAATATGTCAAACAGGCTGATGGCACCTACAAGAAAGAGCAGTTTATCGTATCAATAGATGATGGAATCCGCGAAACAACTGCTGAGGGTCTTGGAAAGCTTCGTCCTGTATTTGCAGCAAACGGAAGTGTTACAGCGGGTAACTCTTCACAGACAACAGACGGTGCCGCTGCTACCATCATTGCCTCAAAGGCGAAATGCGATGAGCTTGGACTCAAGCCTGTTGCCAAAGTGTTAGCTTACGCAAGTGTCGGATGCAAATCTGACGAGATGGGTGTTGGCCCCCGTTATGCAATCCCCAAGGCTCTTGAGATAGCCGGCCTGAAGATTGAGGATATTGATATTTTTGAGATAAACGAGGCTTTTGCCTCCCAGGCAATCTATTCGATCCGCGAACTTGGAATTGATAATGCAATGCACAAGATCAACATTCATGGCGGTGCCATTGCTCTTGGCCATCCACTTGGATGCACGGGTGCCAAACTTACCGCTACATGCCTGGCAAACCTCAAAGAGGTAAAAGGCAAATATGGTGTTGTCTCCATGTGCATCGGCGGCGGAATGGGTGCTGCTGCAATATTTGAGATGGTGTAAGTATTTGAGATGATATAAGGTTAATGCAGTTCAGTTACAAAATCAGAAAACAGTTATAAAGTAAAAAACAAAGGGTTGCTTGAGTTAATCAGGCAGCCCTTTAATTTTTGTTTATTATGAAAATGCATTCTGATTTTGGCATGTTTCATTTGCTGGTTTACACTTTCTTTAACCTCATTCCCGTTACGCCTTGAAGGATCAGAACAACTTCAATCAGCCACCGGCAAGAGGGCCGTACACAGTGATGGTCTTGTCTGTTTCCACTACAGTATCAATATCCACTTTGATATTGTCAATAGAGACCATTGGCGCAAGCAGGGGGTTTATACCCTCCTTCAAAAGAACTTCCTTTATGGTAGTACCCTGTTTTACCTGAAGATAACAGGTCTCCGGCCTGGGGTTGTTGACATCGTTGAGTATGGATAAAAGACTTTGAGAGAGCCTGAGTGTAATTGTTATCATTGTAAAAAGCCTCAGTAGTTCACTGTTCAATGATTATCAGCCATTTTGAAATCAGGCACCATGATTGCTCTGTTAACTGCAACCGTGGTGCCCGCAATGAAATAAATTCCTGTTCCTGAATCTGGACAAGTGCTACAAGGCCAGGTTATGTCGTTCAAGTGTCTCTTTTGTGGGAATGCCGTTCTTGTCCCATCCTCTTGCCTCATAATAGGTGTCGAGCATCTCTTCTATTACCGCGAACTCCATAATATGACCTTTATTTGGCCCGCTTGGTATTTTTTCTTCATAGAATCGTGCGGGCGGATAGTCATATTTCCTGCCAAAATCAGGGATCTCTCTTTTATTGAACATCCGGTTCAGATGCCAGATTTTTTCTGACAAAAGGAGCAGATCCTTTTCAAAATCCATCTTTCTGCCGGTCGCATAATAGTAAAGCTCTTCATAATACCTGGTTTCAAGGCCGATCTCCATATACTGGAGGCGACAGGTGCCCAGAATATCAAAGGCCGGCCTCAGATGCTGGGATTTTAACACCAGGGGTACCACATTTTTATGCTCTGCCCTGGGAATGGTATCAAACCTGGAATCACCGGAGATAAGGTCATGAACTGTGGCATTCTTGTCACCGCCAACAGCGGTTGCGACATCAGATCCAAGTACCCAGCATCGTCCGTGGTGAGCACCGATGTCCGAGGTCATGTATCCAAGCATCATCCCGGGTGCGTTTCGAGATTCATAGCCTGTCCACTCCAATCCCTTGACATGAATGGCAAATTTGTCGCTGTTATGCCCTATTTTTTCTGCGGCACTGCGAACACCCAATGCCAGAATATCGCCAATTCCTTCCCGCTTGGCGATGCTTTTCAGAATATGAACAATGGAGTCAAGATCGCCCCATTTAACATCCATTCCCATCTCTTCCTTTGAAATATACCCCTTTTCATAGCACTCAAGGGCAAAGCTGACAACTGCACCAGCCGAACATGTATCAATGCCAAGTTCATCACATATGTAATTGGCATAGGCAATGGAGTGTATGTCGTCAAGTTCGCAATTGCTTCCCAGGAGGGACAGTGTCTCATACTCAGGCCCTTCTACATAGGCATTGCCAAGTTTTGTCCTGGCATACCCGTATTTACCGCAAGGGATGGGACAGGCAAAGCAGCCCTTGTCCGTGATCTTTAGCTCTTTCAGGATAGCTTTTCCATTGATCTTGTCCGCATAATCACAGTTTGAGGTCTGAAAATTACGGGTGGGAAGAGCACCTACATCGTTGCACCAGTTTGTGATTCCGGCTGTTCCCTCAGGTGTCCACCCCTTGAATCCCGGTTTTTTGCGACACGCTTCGTAGGTCTCTTTCCCTTTTTTCAAAAGACCCTTGGGATCGAACACAGGGATGCTTTTTGTTCCCCGTGCCGCGATGGCTTTTATATTTTTTGAGCCAAGAACCGCACCAATACCAATACGGCCAGCCTGTCGTCCAAAATCATGGGATATGCATGCAAAATTAACCAGATTTTCACCCGCCTCCCCAATGGTCAAAATCTGAAAATCCTCGCCCAGCTCCTTTTTCATGGACTCTTCGACTTCCATGGAGCCCTTTCCCCAGTAATTTTTGGCAGATCTTATTTCAACCCTGTCATTGTCAATAAAGATATATGAGGGCTCTTTGGCTTTTCCCTTGATGATGGTCACATCATATCCGGCATACTTCATGTTTACTCCAAAGTGCCCTCCCATATTGCTGTCGCCATATCCGCCGGTAGCCGGTGATTTTGTGCAAAAATGGGTCTTCCCGCTTGCCGGTACAAAAAGGCCGCTCAAGGGTCCCATGGCAATGATAAATCGGTTTTCTCCATCAAGGGGATCTACATTGGGGGGATTTTCATCATATAATATTTTTGCAGTAAACCCGCGTCCGCCAATAAAATCATCCACCCACTCCTTTTTGAGGGGCTCCTTTTCTATCTTTTGGGTACTCAAGTCAATTCTCAAAGTGTTGCCTGCATATCCGTACAGCATCTTTTCCTCCAGAATATATTTAAACCTGCATGGTCGTTTTTTTGTGGGGTTACCCCGAATAATCAAAGCCGGAATGCGTTTTCATGTCAAAGACAGCTATTTTGCTCTCTATTCAAATATCAACGCATCCCTCGGACAAATGCTTGCACACTGCTTGCAGTTTATGCACTTATAGGGATAGCCATCGTCGTCAATTTTAACAAGGTTGACAGGGCAGACAGGTACGCATGCAAGACACTTGTCACATTTATCCTTATTTACCCGGTATGTCCGGCCTTTAAGTTCAATAGCATCCATAGGGCACTCTTTTGCACAGATACCGCACTGATCACAGATATCCACAAAATATTTTCCTGGTTCGGGAAACTTTCCATATACATGCAACATTGCCCGGGAAGGGTTTATCTCCTTCATGTTTTGCAGTGTACAGACAAGCTCGCAGGCCTTGCAGCCGGAGCAGGTTTCATTGTTGAAGCTAAGTCCCATTTTTATTCCTCATTTCGGTTATTATTATTTTTCAGATACCTGAAAAGGTAGAGTTCAATGCTATTTTTTGAAACTATTGACGACCATAAGAATAGAGCAATTTATATACCACAGTTATAAAACAGGCTTGTATTGCGGAGTTGCAGGCAGGATTACGAGCTTTTGATTGTCCTGTTTCACTATATTTTACAGGGGCATCAATATTGGGGGGGCATCATTTTTTTTGCAGGGGCATCAATATTGAGGATAATATTATTTTTGTCTTTTTGGAATTTATGGAAAAAAAATAAAGAAAACTTTATTTTAGCTGCATAGCCAAGGCTAAAAATCACGATACAGAAGCAGAGACGAGACTGCTAATTATTTGCCTTTTTGAGATCAGGTTGTTATTTTGTATATCTGATGAGTATCATCAATCCACAGCACAACATCTGCTCTTTTCGGCATCTCATCAAGCATATGTTCTGTCAGCCTTTGATAGTGCATCACAAACTCTTCAATCTCTTCATCTGTCATGATCCTGTTGTTTCCAGGAGAGTTTTTTAAAGATTGGGCAAGTTTATGCTCCTGCTTTTTTCTCCACGCCAACACATTATCCATTGCAGGAACTTTAAGGCATGACAAGATGATCAATTTGATCAAACAGGTCAGGATACTTCTTTTCCAGTTGCAAATTTACATATCCTCGCCAGATAGATTCTTGATCTTTTTCCCTCTCTAAACGATTGACAGGAATTGAAAGAGCCTTGTCTGACTGGTGACGGGCAGCCACACACCAACCCTCAAACAAAATCACGTCAGGAGCCTGAGTACAAACAGTCCACTCAGATTCAGGATAACGATCATCTAACGCCTTGTTAAATCTTGGGATGTATACAGGATTGCTGTCAGTGCCGGTTTTCTTGATATTTTTAAGATCATTGAAGAGCTTTAACCCAAGCCCTACATCATGAGTTCCTGGAACTCCGCGTGTCTGAAAGAGCGGATGAACGCTTTTTGCCATGTACTCTCTTTGATGTCGTGTTTTATATAAATCATCTATGGAAACGGTTATCGCCTGGATTTGCCAGAGTTCAAAAAGCAGAAATTCCAGAAATCTGCATAAGGTTGACTTTCCAGAGCCTTGTGCACCATTGATGCCAAGTATCATGGTACTCTCTTTATCTTTTGATCTCTGGGCTACCCATGAGGCTAAGGGAAGATAGGCATCCTCCACAATGGATGAAAAGCCGTGAGGAAGCCTGTTCTCTTTGCAGATGCGGGAAATTTCATTTTTGATACGCCAGGACTTTTCTGAGGACTGGAGGTTCGGTCTATATTTATCTTCAGGCCAAAGTGATGTCATTGTTTATCTTTTTTCCAAAACTGTCATGCTCTCGCTGGGATAGCGGAAAATGAAAATCAGGGGCGTAGTGCTATTACGCCCCACAGAGATTAAACATGAAAAGGCCGGATTCAATTAATGCTTGAAACTTCTCTGGCCTGTATATACCATGGTTGCACCGTTCTCGTTACACGCCTCGATTACCTCAAAGTCATTCATTGAACCGCCTGGCTGAATAATTGATTTCACCCCCTGGCGAAGCCCGACATCAATACCGTCCCTGAAGGGAAAAAAGGCATCGCTCACCATTGTGGAGCCGACAAGCCCCCCTTTTTTCTCTTCAACATCAGCCTTGATCTGTGCGATCTTGTCCTGGTCATCGAGCAGGTTAAAAGGAGTCTGGTATCGCTCAAACGAATATCTGTCCATAAGTTTTCGGTATGCTTTGTCAACCGCTATCTCGGCAACTCCGACCCTGTCCTGTTCTCCTGTTCCAATACCCACAGTTACGCCATCCTTGACATAGATCACCGAGTTGGATGTGATACCGGACTCCACAAGCCAGCCAAACAGCATATCCTTGTATTCGCGTTCTGTGGGTTCACGATCAACCCGAAAGGTTTTGCCCTTGTATTCAGTCTCGGCAATCTTCATATCCTCTTTTGAGAGGGTGGCAGGAGCAAAAGACCACTGGGCAACAATTCCGCCGTCCATAAGGCTCTTGAAATCAATCACACGTTCGCCTATAAAGCTTTCAAGCCTGTGAATATTGTTTATGCGGATCACCCGCAGGTTCTTTCTTCTTCCAAGAATATCCACAACACCCTCTTCAAAGTCGGGTGCCACGACAACTTCCGCGTACTGATCCGCAATCGCTTCGGCAGTTGCCCTGTCAAGAGAGCGGTTTAAAGCTATGCATCCGCCAAACGCGGCCACTCTGTCTGCCATATAGGCTTTTTCGTATGCCTGCTCAAGAGTTTCTGCGATAGCCGCTCCGCACGGGTTGTTGTGCTTTACTATTACAACAGCAGGAGTCGAGGAGAAGTATCGCAAGATGTTCAAGGCATTGTCAGCATCTGTAAGGTTTGTCTTTCCCGGGTGTTTGCCGGATTGCAGAAGCTCGATATCAGAGACAATGTATCTGCCGGGCTTTATGGTCTGTGTGCTGCCAAGCACAAGGTTTCCGTTTACAAGACGATAGAGAGCTGCCTCTTGCCCCGGATTTTCGCCATATCGTAAACCTTTTTGAACTCCGTCAATTGTCCAGGCCACCTTTTCGTAAAACAGGGTCTGGCGTTCTGCCTTGTCCACAAAGCTTATCTCCATGCCAGGGGTAAAGTGGTCATCCATTACTGTTTTGTACATTTTTTTTAAATCTTCGGCCATATGTTGATCTCCTTATGTGGTATATTCAAATTTTAATTCGTATGTTATGCTATTTAAGGGTTTGTCGAGTCTTTTTTCCCCTGCTTCATTTTTCGGGAGGTTGATTCCGGTTCCTGGCATTTGTCTGAATCAGGATACGCTTGATTATCAGGATAAGGCAGGATGATTTTATCCAGTGCATCCTTTTATCCTGACCATCCTGATTCAGTTATTCTGTGGAAAGTCAAGTCAAATTATAGAG
>JADFYT010000008.1 GCA_015232935.1 Desulfamplus sp. | reverse complement strand
TAGTTTCATTTCTGGATACCGCAATTTACAGTATGCAATTTGTAATGCAGCATCTGAAGTTCTATCAAAAGTATCTGACATAACGTTTAAATAAAGAGGAGAGACACCATGAATCCAGACATTCAAGTTTACAAACCCGTCAACAACATAAGAATCGTTACTGCGACATCTCTTTTTGACGGACATGACGCGTCAATCAATATAATGCGAAGAATCCTGCAGGATACAGGGGTGGAGGTTATCCATCTTGCACACAACAGATCGGTTCAGGAATTTGTGGATGCGGCTGTTGCAGAGGATGTTCAGGGAGTTGCCATGTCAAGCTATCAGGGCGGCCACATGGAGGCTTTTAAATATATGGTCGATCTTCTAAGGGAGCGGGGGGCATCTCATGTCAAGGTCTTTGGCGGAGGCGGCGGAGTTATTGTCTCTGACGAGATCAAGGAACTTGAACAATATGGAGTCACCAAAATATATTCACCTGAAGATGGCAGCAAAATGGGCTTGCAGGGAATGATCAACCACATGGTTGAAAATATGGATTTTCCGACTCTCTCCTGCCACGATCTTGATCCGGCTGCACTTGATGTTGGAAATATCAAGACTATTTCGGGATTTATTACGGCTGTCCAGGAGGCAAAGGCAGGAACAAATGCTGACCGGTTCAGAGTCAGAACAGACACCTCCGAAGCCAGGAAAGATATCCCGGGAGACGATACAGCAGACAGGCAGCAACTCGAAAAGCTCATGGCTGTCATCAATCCGCTTGCAGAAAAACATCACCCCCCTGTCATAGGCATCACAGGAACAGGAGGGGCTGGCAAGTCCTCTCTGACAGATGAACTTATAATCCGTTTTCTCAATGACATGGATGATATAACAATCGGCATTATAAGCTGCGATCCGTCAAGACGGAAAACAGGAGGGGCTCTGCTTGGCGACAGAATCCGCATGAATGCGATATCAACCCCAAGAGTATATATGCGGAGTCTTGCCACAAGAGAATCTGGAAGCGAAGTCTCAGAGTCTCTGCCATATGCAATTCAGGTGCTTAAAGCTGCGGGCTTTGATCTTATTATTGCTGAAACCGCAGGAATCGGCCAGGGCGATTCAAACATCGTTGATATGGCTGACATATCTCTTTATGTGATGACAAGCGAATTTGGTGCCCCTTCACAGCTTGAAAAAATTGACATGCTTGATTATGCCGACATTATCGCCATAAACAAGTTTGAAAAAAAGGGGAGTGAGGATGCTTTAAGAGATGTAAGAAAACAGGTGCAAAGAAACCGTAAGGCATGGAGCCAGGAGACTTCCGAAATGCCGGTTTATGGCACTATCGCATCAAAGTTCAATGATGACGGAGTTACAGCTCTCTATCATGGTATTCTTGAGACAATAGAACAAAAGTGTGGTCAAAGGCTTGCCCAGAACAATCTTGGCCAGAAATTTATCCCTAAAACGCCTAAACCGGCACAGAAATTCTCATCTTCAAAAACAATCATTATACCTGTCGAAAGAACACGCTACCTTTCCGAAATTTCCGAAACAGTAAGAAATTACCACCGGACAACAAAAGAGCAGTCAGAAAATGTAAGAAAGCTGTGGCACCTTGAAGAGACTCTCGGAATGTTGACTGAGAGGAGAGAGAGTCTTGATTATAAAGCGAAAACGGGTCTTGATGATGAAGTCAGAGATGGTGGTGATTATAAATATCTTGATGCTCTGAAAAAAGAGATTGAAACAGTATCATCAAAAATATTGCCCGAAACTTCAGGGATTGTAAAGAACTGGAGTACCATGAAGCTTGCGTATTCAGGCGATGAGTATGTTTACAGTGTACGGGGAAAAGAGATCAGGGTTCCTCTGTATACAAAATCTCTGTCTCACATGAGAATACCAAAAATTTCCCTTCCCAAATTCAACGACCCGGGAGACATTTACACATGGATGAGAAAAGAGAATCTGCCAGGCCACTTTCCCTACACAGGCGGAGTCTTTCCAATGAAGAGAACCGGAGAAGACCCGACCAGAATGTTTGCAGGAGAGGGAGGCCCGGCCAGAACCAACAGAAGATTCAAACTTCTCTCCGGAAACTATGAGGCAAAGCGGCTCTCCACCGCCTTTGATTCAGTCACCCTGTATGGCCGAGATCCTGCGGAACGACCTGATATCTACGGAAAAATAGGCACATCAGGAGTTAGTATCTGCACTCTTGACGATGTAAAGCAGCTCTATGACGGCTTTGATCTTTGCTCTCCTTCCACATCTGTCTCGATGACCATCAACGGCCCTGCCCCCATGATGCTTGCGATGTTTTTAAATACCGCCGTAGATCAGCAGATCGAAAAATTTAAAGATGAAAAAGGGCGTATCCCTTCAGAAGAAGAGGCTTCAGGTATCAAAGCAATGGTTCTGTCAAATGTAAGAGGAACTGTTCAGGCGGACATCCTCAAAGAGGACCAAGGCCAGAACACCTGCATTTTCTCCATTGATTTCGCTCTTAAAATGATGGGTGATATCCAGGAGTATTTTATCAGACACAACGTCAGAAACTTCTATTCGGTATCCATTTCCGGTTATCACATTGCCGAAGCCGGAGCAAACCCGATCACACAGCTTGCACTGACTCTGTCAAACGGCTTTACATACGTTGAGTATTATCTCTCAAGAGGGATGGATATAAACCTTTTTGCCCCGAATCTATCCTATTTTTTCTCAAATGGAATGGACCCCGAATATACTGTGATTGGCCGTGTGGCAAGGAGAATCTGGTCTATTGCAATGAGGGAAAAATATCACGCTTCTGATGCGTCCCGGAAACTCAAATATCACATTCAGACATCAGGACGATCCCTGCACAGCCAGGAGATTCAGTTTAATGATATAAGAACCACCCTGCAGGCTCTGTGTGCAATTTACGATAACTGCAACAGCCTTCACACAAACGCATTTGACGAGGCGATCACAACACCAAGCACAGAGTCGGTAAGACGGGCTCTGGCCATACAGCTCATCATCAATCGCGAGTGGGGGCTTGTGAAAAACGAGAATATGAGTCAGGGCAGTTTTATCGTTGAAGAGCTGACCGATCTTGTTGAAGAGGCGGTTCTGATGGAATTTGACAGGATCACGGAACGCGGCGGAGTTATGGGGGCCATGGAGACCGGATACCAGAGAGGCAAAATTCAGGAAGAATCCATGTACTACGAGCATCTTAAACACTCAGGAGAATTTCCGATCATTGGTGTCAACACCTTCAGGGACGAGACCGCCGATTATGACTCGCTTAACTCCTATCTTGAACTTGCAAGAGCATCAAATGATGAAAAGGATGATCAGCTTGCAAGACTCGAGTCATTCCACGAAAAGCACAAGGATGAGTCGCCGGAAGCACTTAAAAAACTCAAATCAAGTGCACTTGGCGGCAAGAATCTCTTTGAGGAGCTGATGGAGACTGTTAAATCCTGCAGCCTTGGACAGATCACGACCGCTCTTTATGAAGCTGGCGGACAATACAGAAGGAATATGTAGTGCAATGCCGGAGAAAAAAAAAATAATGCTGGTCGAAGATCATCCCATTTTCAGGCTGGGTCTTGCGGAGCTTATCAATCAGGAGGAGGATCTTGTGGCCTGCGGCACCGCAACAGATGTTGATGAGGCTATCAGGGAGATGGAAAAACTTGATCCGGATCTTGTTATTGCGGATATCAGCCTGAAAAACTCGGATGGCATTGATCTTGTCCGGTACGTCAAAAAGAACAGCAACGATATACCTGTACTGGTTCTTTCAATGCATGACGAGTATCTTTATGCCCAGAGAGCACTTCATGCCGGAGCCAGAGGCTACATAATGAAGCAGGAGGCCATGGAGTCCGTGGTTACAGCCATTCAGCATGTCCTTTCAGGAAAGGTCTATTTAAATGATAATATCAAGGAACATATCCTTTCAAATATCGCGGATAATTTCGGGACAAAAGACAAGTCTCCCATGGAGAGGCTTACAGACAGGGAGCTTCAGGTATTCAAGATGGTAGGAAAAGGTTTCAGCTCAAAAGATATCGCCATCAGGCTCTTTTTGAGCATCAAGACAATAGGGACATACAGAGAGAGAATAAAAGAGAAACTTGGATTGAAAAATGCAAATGAGCTGGTCAGATGTGCAGTGCATTTTGAAAAAACGGGTCACATTGAGTCTGTTGATGATTCCGGCTCCACAACCGAATGCTGATTTTGCAGTTGCAACTCATGATGGTTTTGAATATCAGGGGTGGCAGGACTCTGGCCATTCCTGTTTAAATAGATAATAACCAGACAACCTTATAACCTTGCAGTAAGATCAATATCAACAACAAAGGAGATTAAAATGAGCCAGACGCACAACATGACAGATTACGATGCAACTTATCAGGATTTCAAGTTAGAGGTTCCGGAATACTTTAACTTCTCGGGCGATGTGGTTGACAAATGGGCAAAAGATCCTGACAAACTTGCGATGTTATGGGTGGACGATGCCGGTAATGAGGTGAAAAAGACCTTTCTGGATATCAGTAATGCCTCAAAAAAACTTGCAAATGTGTTAAAAGCTCAAGGTGTTAAACAGGGGGATGTAATTCTTGTCATTCTGCCGAGAAACATAGAGTGGTGGGAAATTTTTACAGCATGTATCCGCATGGGTGCTCTGAACTCTCCTGGCACGACACAGTTGACATCCAAAGACCTTGAATTCAGGGCAAACAAGGCGGAAGCTGTCTGCATCATAACCAACAACGAAATAGCCGCAAGATTTGACACGGTCGCAGAAAACTGCCCCAATGTCAAAACAAAGATTGTTATCACCGAACCAAGAGACGGCTGGCTCTTTTACACAGACGAGGTAGCAAAGGCATCGGATCAGTTTGAAACAGCAAAGACAAAAAGCGAAGACAGCTGTATTGTCTATTTTACATCAGGTACCACAGGTTTTCCAAAGATGGCCCTGCATACTCATGCTTCATATCCAATCGGCCATCAGCTTACCGGCAAGTTCTGGTTAGATCTGACACCTGAAGATATGCACTGGAACATCAGCGATACCGGATGGGCAAAGGCGGCCTGGAGCAGCTTTTTTGGTCCCTGGAACTGCGGTGCCGCCCAGTTTATCCATCATACTGACCGTTTTGACCCCCAAAAGACCCTTGAACTTCTTTCCAGATATCCTGTAACAACAATGTGCGGAGCTCCTACAATCTACAGAATGCTGGTACTTCAGGATCTTTCCATCTATAAATTCCCGACCCTTCGCCACTGTGTAGGTGCCGGTGAACCTCTTAACCCGGAAATTATCGAGATCTGGAAAAAAGCTACGGGCTGTACTATCCGGGATGGTTACGGTCAGACTGAAACAGTTCTGTTATGTGGAAGTTTCCCCTGCATAGAACCCAGATTTGGATCAATGGGCAAACCTTCTCCAACTATTGACCTTCATGTTATTGACGAAAACGGCAATATTCTGCCTCCTGATACTGAAGGGGATATCGCCATTCGTGTAAAGCCGGATCGCCCGGTCGGCCTTTTCAAGGAATACTGGAAAGAACCTGAAAGAACCGCATCAGTATATCGTGGAGACTGGTATCTGACCGGAGATCGTGCATATGTTGACAAGGATGGATACTTCTGGTTTGTAGGCCGTGCTGATGATGTTATCCTCACTTCAGGTTATCGCATAGGCCCGTTTGAGGTGGAAAGTGCCCTTATAGAACACCCTGCGGTTGCTGAATCCGCCGTTGTATCAAGCCCTGACGAGACACGCGGCGAAGTGGTAAAGGCTTTTGTTATCCTTGCACCCGGATATACTGCAAGTGATGAGCTGGCCAAAGATATCCAGGAATACGTTAAAAAAGTCACGGCTCCCTATAAATATCCGAGAAAAATTGATTTTGTGACTTCATTACCCAAGACTGTCAGCGGCAAAATCCGTCGTATAGATCTCAGGCAGGCTGAGTGGGGTAAATAGCCACAATATCTATTTGAAAAAATAGAGGCTGGCTTTTTATTGAGATACCATTTTGGTGTGCCTGATTTTGATTACTCATGTTTTTTCAGGTAACACAATAAATTCGCATTTCACAGGTGGCGACTGAACAGTCAGTCGCCACCTGCCTTACAAATACTTTTTATAAAATAATATAAACAATACGGAGGTAGTTGAATGGCCGAGCTTAAACCGCGCTGGGGACAGCCCCTGACCGGAATTATTTCTCTGATCTGTTTTACCTTGATTGCATGGGTTCTCTGGTATGTTTTCAGTGATCCAAGAGGTTTTGTAAAAGCATTTCCCTATCCATTTGTCATGTATCTGGCGATGATGATTCTTGTGGGACTCTGGCAGCACATGTTCTGCGGGGACTGGCCGTTTCAGGATATGCCCCAGCCCTTAAGAGGCATTGTTGAAACTTTTGTAAATCTTGCCATTACGTGGTTTGTAATCCATATAGTTTTCTACAAGATTCTTGGACTTGGATTCAACTTCTTGAGTCAGGATAACTTGAATGCAATAGCAAGCTCCGGTGTACTTGCACCAGATATTGCAACCAAATTTGCCGAAGCCAACGCAAAGAGCCTTTTTGGACAGAGAGCTGTAGTATGCTTTGTTCTGATTGGTTTTTTCACCTATCCTGTTGTAACCATTCTGTTTGGCAAATGGCCGGTACGCCCAAGTGATCTAAAGCAGCCCATGGCAGGACTTGCCGAGATTGGATGGTGTTCATTAATTACCCTCTTCTTCTATACAGCCCTTATCGTTCCTTTCTGGGGTCTTATTTATGGCAAGGCATTTGGAAGCTCCATTGGATTGAGCCTTCCATGGTGGGATGGAATATCCGGAATAAACCATGTCCACTGGGTATTTGGCTGGTGGGAATGGATGATAGTAGCTCTTTTTATGACAGCAAATGTATGGAGAATGAAACCCTGGTCTTCAATATCCTTGCCCCAGCCGCTCAAAGGTTTGGTCTCGTTCTTTTGCATTGTTGTGATTGGATACGCAGTAGCACTGATATGCGTAAAGATCGCACCAATATGGTTGAGCGATATGCTTCACCACATTGAGGGAGCAACTCCTGAAAAAATAGCGGCTGAGCAGACACGTTTCCTTTGGTATCACGCAGCCGAGATAGCAGGATTCACTCTTATTCCCTTCTTGATATGGCACCACTATTTTGACGATATGGTACCAATGGATGATGTTGATTCATGGGCGGCCTTCTGGTTCAGAACAGCCGGAGTAATGGTTCTTTGTGTAATTAACTACGTATTTTTCTACTATGCGGGATGGGGCGACTGGGGCCTTGGAAATCCGCACTGGGATCATAAATTCCTGCACGGAGAATCTCTTGTCTGGAACTTCTGGTGGATTATTCCACTGCTTTGGAACGAGTGGTTTTTTCACAAATGGCCATTTTACACCCATAGTCACTAATCAATACGTTTTACCATGAAAACACAGCATCCTTCATGTAGCTTAAAAAGAGCTTGATACTTTTTCAAGAGAATACCGGGAAAACCTGATCCGGCCGCACAAAGTGTCAACCGGCAAATGAAGGGTGCATAATATACAGCAATAACATCCAAGGAGAACAGTAATATGCAGTTACCCAGATACGAAGTAGGAAAAACGACCATCGGTCAATTAGTCGATATAGTGGCTCAACAGTTCGGTGACAGTAAGGCACTGGAGTATCACAAGTTGGGAATCAATTATAATTACCGTCAGTTCAGGGATGTATGCAACAGTGTGGCTAAAGGTCTGATATCACTTGGAATAAAGAAAGGCGAAAACATCGCGATATGGGCAAATAATGTTCCGGAATGGGTTCTGACACAGTATGGAAGTGCCAAGATGGGTGCTGTTCTTGTGACTGTGAATACCAATTACCGGAGTTTTGAGCTTGAATACCTGATGAAGCAGTCTGAAAGCACAACCCTGCTCATGATAGGCGGAGTAAGAACACCGACTGAATATCTTGAGGTTATTAATAATGTGTGTCCGGAACTCGCCGGATCAAAACCGGGCGAACTGCAAAGCGAAAAACTCCCCATGCTCAAAAACGTCATATTCCTGGGAGATGAAACTCCTGCCGGAATGTTCAACTGGAACGATGTCATGGAGAAGGGACGAGAAGTTCCAGATGCGGCCCTTGAGGACAGGCAGTTGAGCCTTGGGCCTGACGATGTGATCAACATGCAATATACCTCCGGTACAACCGGATTTCCAAAAGGGGTAATGCTTTCCCACACAAATCTTATCGGCAACGCAAAAAGCCTTGGTGAGTGCATGCAGCTCTCCTCCATTGACACGCTTTGCATTCCGGTTCCTTTTTTTCACTGTTTCGGGTGTGTCCTGGGCACTTTGACCTGCGTTGTATCAGCGGCTGCAATGGCTCCTGTGGTGGCCTTCAAGCCTGAAGATGTGCTTGAGACTGTAGAGGTTTCTCAATGTACAGCCCTTCACGGTGTGCCGACCATGTTTATTGCAGAACTTGAAGCCATGCAGAAGAAAAAATATGACACATCAAGACTTCGCACAGGTATAATGGCAGGCTCTCCATGTCCTATCGAGGTTATGAAACAGGTAGTAGGTGTCATGGGGGCAAAAGAGATGTGCATAACCTATGGCCAGACAGAAGCATCACCCGGCATCACCATGACCCGTACCACAGATTCGCTGGAACTTCGTGTTTCTACTGTTGGCAAGGCTCTTCCAGATGTTGAGGTAAAAATCATTGATCCGGTTACCAACGAGCCTGTAGAGCCTGGAGTACAAGGAGAGCTTTGTACGCGAGGATATCACGTAATGAAGGGGTATTTCAAAAATCCGGAAGGCACAAGTCAGGCAATTGATGATCAAGGGTGGCTGCACACAGGCGACCTTGCGATAATGGATAAAAATGGATACTGCAAGATCACTGGACGTATCAAGGACATGATCATCCGGGGCGGAGAGAATATCTATCCTCGGGAAATTGAAGAGTTCCTGTACACAAATCAGCAGATAAAAGATGTTCAGGTGGTTGGCATCCCAAGCATCAAATATGGTGAGGAGGTTGCAGCATTTGTTCAGCTGAGGGATGGCGTGAATGCCACTGATGCCGAGCTCAAAGCCTTTTGCAAGGATAAAATAGCATTTCATAAAATCCCGGCGTTTTTCTTTATTGTAAATGACTATCCCACAACAGCAAGCGGCAAGATTCAAAAATACAAACTTCGCCAGCAGGCAACCGTTGATCTTGGCCGTGAGGATGCGGCCAGAGTGGAAACAGCCTGATGTAAACATTGCATAATATTGTTGATAGGAGAATGTTAAATGTCCCATAAGAATGTATATCGCGATATTCTTACGCCGGTTAATTTCATCAGCCGTTCCGCTTCAGTATTTGATGACAAGACCGCTGTCATCTATGGAGAGAGACGCTATAGCTATACCGAGTTTTATAAAAGGGTCAATCGTCTGGCAAGTGCACTCAAAAAGATTGGCATTGGAAAAGGTGACAAGATCGCTTTCATCTGTCCCAACATACCACCAATGCTGGAAGCTCATTACGCGGTTCCAATGATCGGAGCAGCACTGGTAAGCATCAATATCCGGCTCTCTTCAGGTGAAATAGCCTATATTATTGACCACTCGGATGCCAAAGCCGTTTTTGTTGACAATGAATTTGCCAATGTGGTGACGCCTGTTCTTGACAAGTTGCCTGATGTGAAGACCTTTGTAAATATATGCGATATCAGCGATGAAAAACCTCTGAACGGCATGGAATACGAAGAGTTCTTGTCAACCGGTTCCGATGTTCCTGTGATTCCTGATATTGATGATGAATATCAGCTTATTACAATCAATTATACCAGCGGAACTACCGGAAGGCCCAAAGGAGTCATGTATCATCACAGGGGAGCCTACCTGAATGCACTTGGCGAGCTCCTTGAATTCGGCATGAATTCACGCTCGGTATATCTTTGGACTCTTCCAATGTTTCATTGCAATGGGTGGTGTTTTACATGGGCTGTAACTGCAATAGGAGCCACCCATGTATGTCTTAGAAAAGTGGTGCCGGAAGAGATTTATCTTACTGTCGAAAAAGAGGGGATAACACATCTTTGTGCTGCCCCTACGATTCTTATAGGAATGTCATCCTATGCTGCAACCAATAACATCAGGCTGCAAAAACCTCTTGAAATAATGACAGCGGGTGCCCCTCCCGCCCCGACCGTAATACAGAACATGGAGAGTCTGGGGGCAAATATCACTCAGGTTTACGGTCTTACAGAGGTGTATGGCCCTCACAGCGTCTGTCAATGGCAGGCCAAATGGGATAATCTGCCAATTGAGGAAAAAGCCGGGATCAAAGCAAAACAGGGCATTCCATATATTGTTGCGATGCATATGGATGTGGTCAACTCAGATACCATGGAGCCAGTACCCCGCAATGGCGAGGCTATCGGCGAAATAGTGATGCGTGGCAATAATGTCATGCTGGGATACTACAAAGATACTGAAGCTACAGAAGCCGCGTTCAAAGGAGGATGGTTCCACAGCGGAGATCTTGCAGTTATGCATTCTGACAATTACGCCCAGATAATGGATCGTCAAAAAGATATCATTATCAGCGGCGGCGAGAATATCTCTACGGTTGAGGTGGAAAATGTCATCTATCGCCATCCTGATGTAATGGAAGTTGCCGTTGTATCTGTACCGGATGAAAAGTGGGGAGAAGTACCCAAGGCATTTGTTGTTCCAAAACCCGGCACTAACCCGACTACAGAGGATATTATCAATTTTTGCAAAGATAATCTGGCAAGATTTAAAGCCCCAAAGATTGTTGAGTTTGGGGATCTGCCCAAGACAGCGACAGGAAAAATTCAGAAGTTCAAGCTCAGGGATAAAGAGTGGGCGGGACGAAAAAGAAAAGTTAACTAAACGGGCATGATTGACATGTATCAATCACCCCCAAATATAAAAATGATAGTCATTTTCACGGTAAACTGACGTAACAAAATGCGAAAACCGCAGGGGGCAGACACAAGAGTTTGTCCCCTGCGGTTTTATCTATCCATAAAAGCATCAAAAACACAGATTTCCAGATAACGGCCATGCCCTCTGGCTGGCACAACGAAGAATGAAAGTATTTTTATAGACTTCCAGATAATTAGGTTAATGGAAATGCTGCCGGAACCCACTGGTAAAGGGTTTTGTCTCACCAAAAGACTTTTCTGGAAAACTATAGATGCGTGAAAATATATATCATACTTTATATTTGCCGATCAGATTCTCAAGTGCCAACGAAAGTTCTTTAAGTTCACCGGCATTTTTCTTTACCTGCACTCCACTTTGATTGAGCTGAGTCGCTGACTCGTTTACATCAGCTATCTCGCTTGCGATTTCATCAGTGGCCCCGGCTGCCTGGGAGATATTCCTGGTTACTTCCTTGATTCCCCATGATGCCTGGGCTACATTCTCGGCAATCTCCCTTGCTGTTGATGACTGTTCGTCAACGGCCGAAGCTGCTGTTGATGACATATCATTCACATTTTTGATTATTACACTTACTTCGTTTATCTCTTCAACAGTATTCTGGGTGGCCGTCTGAACTCCAACGATATTATTCCTGATCTCCAGGGTTGCCTGTGCTGTCTGTTTTGCAAGCTCCTTGATTTCATTGGCTACTACAGCAAAACCCTTTCCTGCCTCTCCGGCACGTGCGGCCTCAATCGTGGCATTCAATGCAAGCAGGTTCGTCTGCTCGGCTATTTCTGTAATTGTTTCAGTAACCTTGCTTATTTCCATTACAGACTTGCCAAGTTCGTCAACTCTTTTTGATGCCTGGCTTGCCTTTTGGGTGGCTTCTGTAGCCATTGTGCTGGTTTTGGATGTGTTTGTGGATATTTCATTTATGGTTGATCTCATCTCTTCCGCTGCGGTTGCCACCATATTCAGGTTAGTCGATGCCTGTTCTGTTGCTGCGGCTACAGAACCCATGTTGGAACTCATCTGTTCTGACGCAGTGGCCACGGTATTAACTTTCATGGATGTCTGTGCTGCCCCGCTTGACATCTGTTCTGCTACAGCAGACAGAGTTACTGAAGCAGACGAGAGTGAATGGCTGCTGTTAATAATCTGTCTTACCATCTCTTGCAGACTTCTCACAATCCTGTTCAGGGCATCAGCCAGTACCCCGACCTCATCTTTTTGTGAAATATCAAGATTTTTGGAAAAATCGCCCCCGGCAAGAGAGTCTGCAAAAACAACGGCCTTGCGTATCTGGCCTGCCATCATGCCAGAGATAAAGAAACTTACGAATATTCCAACAACAACAGCAAAAATAGTCAGAATAGACACATTACGAATTGTTTTTTTCTCTATTGCATGAAGCCGCTCTTTCTGCTTTTTGACATATTTAGCTATCTCTTCTGACATTTCACGCAATGAGCCACGCACATTTTTCAGTGCTGACAGGCTCGTCTTCTCGTAGACTTCAAGCAGAGATGCCGTAGATTTAGCACGATCCCCGTTGTTTTCCTGGAGGACTTTATTGATTGCGATCGCACTTGCATGAAGTTTTTTGTGATCGCCTTTCATTCTTTCTATAATATCCTTCATTTCCGGAACAAGTGCGTATGCATCAGACATGCTATTGCCATCAGAAAGCCATTGACCAAGTTTGCAGTTATTCTCGTCTGTCTCTACTTCAAGCCGGGTCTGGGTCTGATCAAGCAAAAAGGAGCTGACTCCGGAAGCCCATTGCAAATGGTCAATTTCCCGATCAAGCAGAATGGAGTCAAGGCTCAGTATATTCTCTAATTTAGCAGATTCCAATGACGCTGTTTTTATTCCACTGAATCCCTGCCACCCAACTATTGCCAGCAACATCAATATAAATGTTGCCATTCCTCCCATCTTGACACCAATGGACATATCCTTGAGCTTCATGGTCTTATTTCTCCTTTTTTCAAGAAAATAAATTTAAAGATTGCGTATGTAGAGGCTATAGAAAAAAATGTTTAAATATTGAAGCATTGAAGCATTGAAGCATTGAAGCATTGAAGCATTGAAGCAATCTATAAAATAGATACATGAAGAACTCAATAGAAAAAAATACTTTTTTTTAACATCATTACATTGACTGATGTTATTTTGTTGTTCAGGAATTTCAACCCTGTAATAATAATTGCAGGGACGTCGCCTATATTCTTTACCCTGAACCTCAAGGTATCACGACTCAATAACGACTCCAATATACTTACCCTGCACGAATCCAATATACCTGCCTTGTTTTAGTCTGCTGAACTTATTGACATTATGTTGAAACACTGTAGAATAGCCCCGATTATTTTTGACCAAGTCAAGAACCACAAAAACAACAATATAAAGGTTTGATATGACAGACAATACCACTTTTCTTGACAATACCCAGGAACAACTCAAGGCAATAGTTCAGCCATTTCAAAAAGAACTCAAGTTACAGCAGAGAAAATCTGATTTTATCCAGCAGTGCATACTTCTTGCCGGAAAAGACGATTTCCTGAAACTGGATGAGCTCCTGAAAACAAAACTTGCCTCTGACATTATTGAAGATGAAGCTCTTGTTGAATGTGCAGCCACATTTGACGCATTGCGAGAATATGCAAGTGAAAAAGTTGATCTCTACCGTCTTGAATTCATAGATGACCTGACCCGTCTGTGCAAAGAGGCTGATCTTGAGATAACCATTGATTCAAACAAATTTTCCGTGCTCAAAGGAATCGGCGGAGAGTTTGACTTTGCGACCCGCGCAACAACCATAAACAAAAAGGTACTCAAATCCATTGATCCCCGGCGTATTGTCACAGCCATCCAGCAGCACAAACGCCTTCTTTATGACTCTCCATATGATCCGCAAAAATTTATTGACAGCATTTTTGCAACTTACAGGGATATGATCAAGCAGAGCGGCGGCAATACAGGAGACAAGGTTCCTGTACAGGATTTTTATATTGCCCATGTCATTTCATTGCAGAGCAAGCCATTTTTACTCAACATGGACAAAGCCAGATTCAAAGGATATACCACAGACCAGTTTTCTGTCGATCTGTGGCGTTATTATGAGTCAGGAATTGGCGGCACATCAGATGGATACAGGCTCAGTTTGACAGGAGGCCGCAACAAGGCTCTGTGGCTTCTTGACACTAGCGGCGAAACAAAACAGATGAGCAGCATATCTTTTGAACAATGATTGTTCCGTAAAAAGTCCTGAACCGGCATTGCCAAAACCAATAAACTCCTGATTTTATTGAACACCAATTTTGGCGAATTGATTTTTTACGAGACCTTCAACTTTAACGAGGAAAAAATGATAACCAAGGAAGAACTTGAAAATCAGAAACCCTTTCAGGCACGTTCAATTATCGAAGCCCTGAGAAAAGGGGTTGTTCCGGTTGAGTATGTCCCTCTTTTTACAGTGGGACGAACCAACTGGCTCACCTTTATAGAGGATGATCTGGAAAACTATATTGCAGAAGGAGGATCAAAGGTAAGGTTTATCAGCGGAGATTACGGAGACGGCAAGACACATTTCATGTCGGTAATACACCACATGGCTCTGGCAAAGGGTTTTGCCATATCTTTTGTCGTTCTTACCCGCGAAGTGCCTATTCACAAATTCGAGACAGTTTACCAGAACATTGTACGCCAGCTCAGGGGCAACTTTGAAGGCACGGGCATCCGTTTTCTTCTTGAATCATGGCTAAAGCAGCTTGAAAGAACAGATATCAAGACCGCACTAAAAAAAGCGGCTAAAAGAAAAGTAAAGGCAGGAGAGCTTGAGACAGAGAGCCGGACACAAGAGGAGAAGATTGAAGAAATAATATCCGAGATGGGCCGTGAGTTCAGAGAAATTCAAGGAATGGACATCAGTTTTGCCAATGCCCTGACAGCCCTTTTGAACAACCACTTTGCCCCTGCATCAGAAACTGAAGATGGACAGACACCCAGGCAGGAATCTGACCGCGAGGTGCTGCTTAACTGGTTTGAAGGTGGCAAGGTTACCAAAAAGGAGCTTAAACCATTTCAGATATATGAATTCTTGAACAAGGCTAACAGCAAACAGTTTTTAAATTCCCTGATTCTGTTTTTAAAACACATAGGCCACAAGGGCATGATACTTCTTTTTGACGAGATGGAGACTGTTATTGCCCAGAGTGCCTCAATTAGAAGTGCTGCATATGAGAATGTAAGACTTCTCATTGACAACAGCGAATCTTCCCGTTTTCTTCATATTTTTTTCTCGATTATTCCTGATGTTCTCATCTCTGAAAAGGGATTCAAGTCCTATGATGCTCTTTGGAGCCGTGTCCGCTCGATCGGCGATACAGGGACTCTGAATTTTCGCGGAGTGCTTGTAGATATCCATAGAACTCCTCTGACCACAGAAGAGTTGATTGAGCTTGGACGGATCATAAGAACCATTCATGGTAACTCTTACCGTTGGAATGCGGATGAGTCTGTAAAAGATGAACTTATCGACCAGATATGCATTAACCAGAAACGGATGGGCGTGTTAAGTGAGGTTCGTCTTTTTATCAAACAGGTTATCCGTGTTCTGGATATGGCAGAACAGGGAGAATCCACCGAACAGATGGATATAAAACAGCAGATTGTGGAGACCAGGCGAGAGATGGAATCGGAAAAAGTGGAGCATCTGCAGCCATCATGGGATGATTGACTTCAAAGTCAACATATCCCCTGATATTTACCGTGAAAGTGATAAATATGAAAAACGACCCTGATTTTGAAGCCATTTTAAATAGAACACCAAATTTTAGACTTCGCCGGGCAGTTGAGCGTCTGAGAGAGGGACTGTTTGACCCGTTTGGCGTAAAGCTGCTGACCAATGGCGAAAGCAACATTGACCAGCAGTTTGAAGCCCAGATCAACAATCTTGAAAAGGGAAAATCTGCCCATCTTTGTATCTGCGGTGCATATGGACAGGGCAAATCCCATACCCTGAACTATATCTGGCAGCGGGCAATAGAAGAGAACTATGCAGTAAGCTATATAAACCTTGATCCGCGGGAAATTCCATTTCACAACCCGAAGCAGGTTTATCGAGCCTTGATGGAAAACCTGACATTTCCCTGTGAAGTTGCTGACAGCATTGATTTTTCTGTAAATGGCAAAACAGCACTGAACAGCAACAAATTGCCAAATGGCAGCAGCATATTAAACATCAAAAACCTGTCAAATGGCAACATACCATCAAATGGCAACAGCATTTCAGGCAAAAACGCTTTAAATGGAAATGGAAGCAGCAACTTTGTTGATATCTGGAAAAAACGGGTTAGAAACTGGCTCCTGCTTCCTCAAAATCGCGGCAAATCCGTTGTTGACATGATTCCGGATAAGATCCCCCACCGTTTCAGATCCATTCTGGTTGCCATGTACCAGCAGACAGAGGCAGTTCCCATAACCAGACGCAATCTAAAAAAACATGCCGGATTCAAGCCAAGGGAATTTCCCTGGATTCTGAATAATGCCTTTATGGGAAAAGAGATTCCGGCTCCTCAACTCAAGAGTGCCCTGAAGTATCGGAAAGTCTCCTTTTATAAAGATGAAAGCCTTGTTTGCAGGGATCCAAACCTTTACATGGAAGCTATCAAAGGATACGCAACCATGTTTCGGAAAATGGGGTATAAAGGCTGGGTTGTGCTCTTTGATGAGGCTGAGTCGATTATGATGACAAGCATCATAAACAGGAGCAAAAGCTATGCTGCCCTTCATGAAATATTCTGCCCTGACAGAGCATCAGAAGGCTTTTTGCCGGTGTTTGCCTTTACTCATGATTTTTTCACATACCTTGAAGATGAAGATTTTGATCGTAAAAGAATCATAAGGCATGAAAAGACCTTGACCCTGTATTTTGAACAAAACTACAGCAAAGCCTGGCAGAATATAAATATCCATCGTCTTCGGAATCTTGCCTCAAAAGAGTGGCATATTTTGATAAGAAAACTTATACAGATACACGCATTAGCCTACAGATGGAAACCGGACGTTGATGCCATGGACAAAATGATCTTTTCAAGACTGTTAAAACAATCAGATGCCGAGTCCCGCATGAAACTCAAACTTATTGTAAACCTTCTGGATCTTGAACAGCAGCAGATGGTAATATCAGCACAGCCATAAAAAACATAATATAATGCCCTTTGACTCTCCGCTTTTTAAACTTCCCAACACCTTTCGTGCCTTTTACGGCTCTTTTTCTGCCCTTCACCCTGCCCAGCTTGAGACTATCGACCCGATTATTGAGGGCAGGGATATCATTCTTCAGTCTGCCACAGGATCAGGCAAGAGCGAAGCTGTTCTTGCACCATGCATGGAGAGGATTATCCGGTCAGGCAGACAGATTTCTGTTCTCTACATTATTCCCACCCGTGCACTTGCCGTAGATCTCAGGCGAAGATTTGAACCCGTAATCTGCGATCGTCTGGGGCTTAAGGTTGCCATACGCACCGGTGACGTAAAACTTGCCGGAGGCAAACGGCCTGACATGATGTTTACCACGCCTGAATCACTTGATGTGATGCTTGGGAGTACCAATGAAGAGATAAGATCATTTCTATGCCGCGTGGGATGTGTCATCATTGACGAGATTCATCCTCTGATTTATAACTACAGGGGAGTTCATCTTGCCCGTCTTCTCGCACGCCTTGAACGTCGAAACAGCCGTACAATGCAAAGAATCGCCATGTCCGCAACAATTGCTGATGTGGACGCCCTGATTGATGCTTTCAATTTCAGACCGATTCCTGAAACCTGCCATATTCAAAGTGCCGTAAAAAGGGATGTGCTTGCAAGGCTTGTGCATCTTAAAAACGAACCTGTTGAATTTCCGGCTCTTTTAAATGACCTGCATGACACATGGGAATACAGCAAAATACTTGTTTTTGCCAACAGTCGGGGAGCATGTGACAGACTCTTTGGGATTATCAACAGAACCAGCAGGTTCAAAGGTGTCTCGGAACTTCATTACTCCAATCTCAAACCATTTGAACGAAAGCAGGCGGAAAAGAGATTCCGTAAAAACAGCCGTGCACTGTGCATTGCTACAAGCACCCTGGAGCTTGGAATTGATATTGGAGATGTGGATGCTGTTCTGCTGTATGAACCTCCAGACTCGGTATCAGCATTTCTCCAGCGTATCGGACGGGCAAACAGAAGAGAGCAGACCCTCAACTTCTGGGGAGTCTGCCAGGGAGAGCAAGCCTCACTCCAGGTGGTCAGGTTTCTTGCCATGCTCAAACTCGCCCGCCAGGGAGTTGTGGAATCAGTGCCTCGAAGAACCCTGCCAAGCGTCATGTCTCAGCAGATAATCTCCTGTCTGTACGAAAAAAAGCAGATCTCTTTGCCTGCTGTAACAGATCTCTTTTCAGGAACCAGAAAAGATTTTCTCGAAAGAGCCGTGAACTTTAACAGATCAGGCTCATCCAGAACCTGTTTTTCAGAAAGTCAGATGGCAGCCATGCTGCAATCACTTGAAAAAAAGAGATGGATCAAAAAAACTCTTGTATCCGGCATATATTCTGGCGGGTTTCAATATGGAAAGCATCTGACAGAGTACAAGATATGGGGTAATTTCCCGGAAGCAGAGCAGGAGTATGTCCTGGAGCTGATAGATGCAAAAGAGTCCGTATTTATCGCAAACCGTCACAACCTGGGTCAATCAGGATATCTCAAGGCCGGTCGATCTGCTGGAAAGTCCACTCCACTTTCAGGAAGTGCCATTTCGCCATCAGTACCCCCCATCTCACCCTCATCAGCCCCTATGCCACCCTCAGTAACATCATCCATTCCACGCCCAATAGCAGATATCCCCCTATCCATTGTCAATCAGATGGAGGCAGGCGACAAGGTTCATATTGCAGGCAGGAGACTCAAAATTTTCAGGATTGACCATGACAACCTTCGGGTGTTTGCATTTCCTGCAAGTGCCAAGCCTGACAAGGAGATACTATGGATTGGCATGGGCTGCCACGTCTCTTTTGAAGTTGCCAGGATGATGCGTCACATACTCAAAGGGACAGACATGGCCAGTAGTGCCGGCTCTGACGAAGATACCGACAGTGCCAGCAGTAGAGGTTTTGCTGATGACCCTGCTCTTTTGTCAAGAACCAGAACTCTTCTTGAAAAAGAGCTTGAAAAAGAGAAAGATGTTGTTGTGCTCGCAAACGGAATCGAGGTTCTAAAAGGCAGAAGAACAACGTACTGCTACAGGACTTACATAGGTTCTGTTGGAAATCTTGTTCTGGAGTGGAGTATCAGAAACTATCTTGCCAGCAGCAAAGAGTTTTATGTAAGTTCAAACGAAATTGGAGTGGAGTGTTCATGTCTTATAAAATTTGAGAATCTTAACCTTCCCGAAAACCGGATAGCCTTTGAAAGCTGGGTAGGCGAAAATATAAAAATACTCAGAAGCATTATTTCCCTTAACCTGTTCTGCAAAACCCTTCCACATGATCTTTTGACTACAGAGCTTACCGAATTTTTGTTTGACAAACGGGTCACAGATACCTTTATTCACTATCTTGGCCATACGTCAGAAGTTGTTTCAGGCGATATCAGCTCGATCCAAAATCCTGAATGCAGGAATCACCCTGACAGATCAAAGTCAAACCACCTTGACAGACCAAAGTCAGATTACAACGGACAAAATAGCTTGAATGAGATTTGCCTGCCACATATTCTTGAAATAAATCCAGGTATTTCACTTTTGGAACAGGAAAAAGAGAGATGGCTGCATGTCAAAACGCATTCCTACACCATCGAAAGCTCCATAACCCTCGCCGCAACCCTCACTGCAACCATGGTAAGTGACTATTTTATCCATGATCAGTGCAAAAAAAGATTCTGCTTTAAACTTCTTCGCATGGCAACGCCTGACTCGTTTATTTCAAAAGAAGATGAATTATTCAAAGAAGCATCAAAAAACCAGGGACTTCTTCATGAAAAGAATGTCCTGAACGAATTGAAGGATAAAGAGGAGCTTGTCATCCATATGGCTGATTCCGCTAACATCTCGTCAACAGAACGATTTGAGGATTTTCTGGATACGACAAGAAAATTGTCCGTATCCGGGATAGCCGGAATAACAGCTTCTGACGACACCGCAGACACCATAAATGCTGACCACATCCCAAAATCCCGGGTATATCTGTCCCAGTGCCTGCTCAAACTTGATTGTTTAGAGGGATTCAATATCAAGGCTCTTGGAGTGCCTGATCTGCTTGTTGTCTATTTTAGGGATACTGGCGAAAAAACAGAGATGGTTATCGAGACAGGAGACATAAAAAGCAGCCATGTTCCACGCTATCATCACAAATGGCAGGTGGCATTTTACGCACTGATTCTAAAAAAGATTATCGAGATTAATGATATTCCCGCAAGAGTCTCCTCAAAAGGTTTTATAATAACCCGCCCTTCTCAGACTTTTACCACTGCAACATGCAATAAAAATTCATGTGATAAAAGCAGCAAGACTTCGTATGATAAAAGCAGTAAGACTTCTTGTGGTAAAAGCAGTAAAAATTTGTGTAATGAAAAATCTGAAAACCAATTTTCCGGGCAATCCTATGAGAAATACACCTTTGATATTGCCCCTTTTATGACGGCTTTTCCCATGCTGCTCGGAACATTTGAGCACACTATTTCAAATATCCTTCAATCTACTCAGAACTTTTTGTCCCGTTGTGTTGATTACAGAATGCAACCCCACTGCACATTATGTGAATGGTTTTCTGATTGCTATACCAATGCTCTTGAAAAAGAGGATATCCAGTTTATTCCGGGTTTGACAAAAGGGGAGCTGCTCAAACTTCGCAAAGCAGACGTAACGACAATAGAGAGGCTCCATAAAACCGGAATCATCTCTTTAGATTCAGAAAGACGGGCTTTTGAGAATCACCATCAAACTAAAATTTCGCCCCACAAGACAGCAAGGCAAAAAAGCATGCAAGCCCTGTTCTCATCAGGAGAGCAAAAAAAACTGACCGGCAAAAGCGATGCGATCATAAATAACCGGATAGTTCTTCACAAACAGAGGACACGCCTGTTTCCTTCAAATATTTGTGCCCATTTTTTTATCCATATTATCAAAGATCAGATCTCCGGGCTTGTGGCAGCTTTAGGATGGCTTGTGATGGATGACAGCTTCAAGATTATTGAAAGCCGCGTAATGATAATTGAAAGGCAGCAAGATCATAAATCAGTATGGCTCGAGTTCACACGGACTATCTCGGAATCGTGGTATTCAAAAATAATGCGGGGAAAAGGTCCGCACATCTTTGAGTTTGGTTCACAGACCCGGCATCTGCTTATGGATTGGGCAGAGTTCATATCCGGGAATCCGGCTACCTGTTCTGATATTGATATTGTCAAAAGCAGACAAATCTCCTCATTTCTGTGGCAAAAACAGCCATCTTTCTGGAGTGACATAAAAAAGATAATAGGTGACCACTTTTATATGCCGGTACCTGGCAGCATGTCCCTGTTTGCCATTGCCGAGGTTTTTGGATGCAACCAGGGCGTTGAACCGCCGTCAAGCCTGTTTCATAGCTATGGGAAGACATCATACATAAATCCATCGTACGGAAACCTGTTATACGAACAATCATCACATGGCAGTCTGTCACACGAACAATCATCATATGGGAACCTCTCGCAAGAGCAAACATCATACAGAAATATGCCACACGAAGAACTCTCTATAGAAACAATCTCCAGCCAGGGTTCACTTAAATCAAGACTCGAGTCGATCCTGAAAACAATGGCTGAACTATTCAAAATTGTAAAACCCTTTCTTGAAAGCCAATGTATCCAGGAGTGGAAAACAGAGTCAAAGTCACCCTTTACCAATTTTATACGTGAAGAGAGGCGTCTTAAAGAGGAGGATATTCTTGTTCTTCAGGAGTTGACCCTGAACGAGCGGATGGAGAAATTCCGCTCGCTTGCCTATCTTGAATTCAAGAATACCTCTATTAATCATGAGGGCAAATCTCTATATCTTTTCAACACCACAGACAAAACCATGCCCTCAAAGTTCCGCAAGGGCGATTTTCTGAAACTTGTGACTCATGAAGATGAGGATGAACTTTCGCCTGACAGCGTGATTGATATTCAAAACGGCCACGCCGTTATAATTGCAGAGTATGATATGGAGGCAGGGGAAATTTCGGTATTATCAAGATCGGGCAGACTGGATCCTGGTAAAACATCTTTTTACTCACTGGAAGAGGATATTGCTGATTTCACAGGGGATAAACTCACTCATGCCGCTGAATTTATATTTTCAGAATCATCCTTGACTCCTGTCAATCAGCTCCTGACAGGCATGTGGCAGTACAGGCAGGACATGAACTCTGCCAGATGGATTCAAAAATGGATTGAAACTTCCGTGCCCGGCCTTAACTCTTCCCAGCTTGCGGCACTTTGCCTGCCGTTTCAGTACAAGACTTCCATGATACAAGGACCTCCTGGCACCGGCAAGACACATCTTCTTGCATGGATATTGATATCTCTTGTCATGCATGCCTTTGAGATGGGAATTCCGCTCAAGATCGGCATAAGTGCACTGACGCATCAGGCCATTGACAATGTTCTCAACAAGGTTGTCTTCCTTGTCAACAAATTGCTGCCTGAAAATTTTTCAGGCCAGGCATTTCCAGCCTCATGCATCAAATGGGGAAAAAATACTAACGGAGCAGCACCAGACAATGCAACCGGAGAGATGCCCCCGCAGGGTAAAATAAGGAAGAAAAACAGAGATATGGCTGTGGAGTTTTCAACTGATGCTGATGAGGTTATGAGCCAAACATGGGCAATTATCGGAGCGACCGGTTTTGGCTTTTACAATCTGTTCAACAGCCGGAATGGAGAATTTCCGGAAGCACTGGACTGGGTTGTGTTTGATGAAGCATCTCAGGTGCTGTTGCCTCAGGCACTTTTGAGCCTTGTTTACGGAAAGAGCAATTTCCTGTTTTTAGGGGACGTGTGCCAGCTTCCTCCGGTTGTACTTGGGAATTACGATGAAGATCTTGACCATTCAATTCTGTCAAAACTTGTGGCTCTATATCCTCAGTCACATCAGGTAACGCTTGACACCACATACCGCATGAATCGGGAGATTTGCGATTTTCCGAGCAGAATGTGGTATCAGGGCAAGCTGTGTCCAGATTTATCCAATGCTGATTCGCGTCTGCAATTAAACCGTGCGGGTTTATCCTGCAAATCAAGCGATCCAAATTCAAGTCATATGGATTCAAACAAGTCAGATTCAATCCGCCAACTCATCATATCCGCCCTTGATCCTGAAAAACCGGTAGTAATGATACTTGCAGATCATGAAGGCTCTTCCCAGCAGTGTGATATGGAGGCTGAACTCATGGCATCTCTCGCACATGAACTTATGGCGTGCTGCGGTCTTAAACCGGAACAGGTAGCTCTTATTTCGCCCCACAGGGCACAGAACAACGCGATTATGAAAAGGCTTGGCGAGATGATTGCAGAATCAAAAACCTTCAGCATGCCGATTGTGGATACAGTGGAGCGGGTACAAGGGGCAGAGCGTGATGTAATAATATTTGGCATTACATCATCAGATCCGGATCATGTCCTCAGTGAGTTTTTAAACAGCCCCAACCGCCTGAACGTGGCCATGACCCGTGCAAGACATAAATTGATCATTGTCGGAAGCAGGGCTTTTTTCTCTGCAATACCAGATAATGAGCAAATGCTTGATAAAAATAGCTGCTTCAAGGCACTGCTTGAGCATTGCAAGAAGAAAGATTCGCTGTTTGTGATGCAACAGCAATATGCAATCTGATGACAAAAAATTTGTCTTTGTTGCTGTTCCTTAATCTTCAAACAATCCAAATTCAATATTACGATAATATACAGACCAGGAAAAGGCAAAGGGGCATCCCTGCAATGGCCAGGCAGCCATGGACTCTGCGGAAAATAACAGTGCCAGCTCATTGCCCCAGTCCGGACGGAACACCTGGGCAACAGGGATACCGGCCACATTGGCAGCCATGCCGTCAATGGACAAGGATAGATAGGTCATGCTGGTGAAATCAACAACCATTTCAATATCATGCCATTGGGTATCAGGCTCAATGACAATACCAGTTTCGACTGGTTGAATTGGTGCTGTATAGATATAAATTTTGCCTTTATTCGGATCCCATGGGTTTAAAGACCAAAACATACCAGCCTCAAAAGATATCTTGTTGTTTTCAGACAATGCGTTACGGCCATCCCAGAAAAACATAACCATGTGGGCTGCCTGAGGAATATCTGTACGGCTTAGATCTGCAGCAGGAATGCTTGGAATTCGCATCTGACCACTATATCTATAGATACCCTTATGTATGGGGCGTCCGTCAGGGTAATTCTCGGTTATGGCATAACCGACAATGGCATTGACATAGGTATGATTCAGCCCAGGATTTGATGTTATTACTGCATGGTCACCCCGCTGCTCAAAAGCCACATCCTTGATTGAACACGGGCAATCTGAAACATTGCCTGGATTACATTCGGCAGCATGGTAAAAGCCCTCCAGATCAGGCGAGGCATACAGGGTTGTATAAAAATTCTCTTTAGCGTCTGCCGTAGAGATGATGGTACAAATAAGAAGCATGAATATGGAACAACAAAAAATAGAAAACTTTGACATAACGCACCTCCTGATCTGACTGGTTACTAATAGCAATTCAACAGGCGTTAAAAATCAGGTAAGTACCTGAACTAAAGTTTTTTCCGGTTAAAATTTTGAATATGGCCTTAAAATCTAACAAATTCATTGTTGAATA
>JADFYT010000089.1 GCA_015232935.1 Desulfamplus sp. | reverse complement strand
ATCATGGGCAAAATTGTTATTTTTATAAAAAGGCTCGTATTGTTGTTCAATGAAAAAATCACAACTCCGGTAAAAAACGCCTTTGCCAGAATAATCTCCTTGATAAAAAGCATCTCTTTTTTTAAAAAAGGATCGTCTTCGGAAGCATTAAACAATCCCGAACCTGTCACCCAGGCCAAATGGAAGACAACTGCTCTGGAAGATTTCAAATTGTGGCTATCTGAAATACCTTCTGACCAGCCATCTGTAATGACGGCAACGCCCGATTCATGCGATCTTTATACAATGCTCTCTGAATTTACCGCATTGCGCCAAGAGATCAGGATGCAAAACAGAGAGCAGCATCGAACAGTAAACGCACTCAACAGCGTCAAAGGTGTTACTGATGAATATGGAGAAATTTACACACTGTTCAAGGAAAAAACCAGCCAGATTGCCCAGCTTGAGCAAAACATACGCCTTAACGCAGAAAAAAAGTCAGCAAACTCCTTCTTTGATGTCCGGGACTCATTGGCAAGAGGTTATCGGGCAAGTGTTGACATAGCTCAAAGAAAAGGCTTTTTCCGTCGTCCGCCAAAAGATATTCACACAATATGCGAGGGGTATGAAATGGCAATAAACAAGTTTGACAAGGCTCTCTCCATGATGGACATTGAGCCGATCCAGACCGATAACGCCCCCTTTAATCCGGAAACCATGAAGGTTGTAGAGACAAGAGATGTTTTTGGCGTGGAAAACGGCATGGTAATCGAGACGGTATCAGGAGGCTTTGCAAGGGGGCGTGAGGTATTGCGATTTGCCAAGGTTGTTGTCGCCCAGAACACCGCTGAATAATAATTTAGCCACAAAACACACCATGAAAGCTTAAGGAAAACATAGAATGGAACCTGTAATTGGTATTGACCTTGGAACCACCAACTCTGAAGTGGCGTTTATTATTAATGGCAAACCCGAAATCATAAAGGAAAATGACAACGGAATAGTACCTTCATGCGTAAGTCTTGACGCATCAAACAATATTCTTGTTGGCAGAACCGCAAAAAACCAGGCTGTCCTCTATCCACAGAAAACAGTTCTTTCTGTCAAGAGGCTCATGGGAAAAAATGAACAGATAGCTCTTAACGGGCAATTCTATACGCCTCAGGAGATATCAGCCTTTATACTTCGGGAACTCAAGGAGCGGGCGGAAAGGGTGATCGGCCAGACAATATCCAAAGCTATCATCACCACACCTGCCTATTTTACCGATGCCCAACGCCAGGCAACACGGGAGGCCGGTGAAATTGCGGGACTCAACGTGCTTAGAATTCTCAATGAACCCACAGCCGCGGCCCTTGTTTATGAGACCGGAGAGACAGATTCCCAGCGTATCATGGTATATGACCTTGGCGGCGGCACTTTTGATGTCTCGATTGTCAGAATTGAAGATGGAGTTGTTGAGGTTCTTGCGTCTACAGGCGATAATCATCTTGGAGGAGATGACTTTGACCATGAGATTGAAAAAATATTGACAGACCATATCAAGGATAAATTTGATCTTGACATTACAAGTAATTCTTCTGCAATGGCAAGAATAAGAAATGCGGCTGAACAGGCCAAGATAGAACTCTCCTCTGCCCCGTTCGCCATGATACAGGAAGATTTTCTTGCAAAGACAAACTCAGGCAGCGATATACATCTATCTTATGAACTTTCGAGACCTGAATTTGAAAATGCCATTGAAAGCTATCTTCAAAAGACAATGCATTCAGTGAACCAGGCATTGAAAGATGCTTCGATGCTGCCATCCGCACTGGATAAAATTATTCTGGTTGGCGGGTCAACCAGAATTCCCAAACTCTCGTCAATGCTGGAACAAAAGTTCAACCTTGTTCCCCAACAGGGTATTGACCCTGATCTGTGCGTTGCCATGGGTGCGGCTATCCAGGCTGGACGAGAAATGGGCATTGAATCATCCACCCTTCTTCTTGACATTACACCATATACTTTTGGAACATCAGCGCTTGGTGAACTGGACGGTTTTCCATGCAGAAACGTATTTGTTCCAATCATAAAACGAAATTCAAAGCTGCCAACAGTCAAAAGCGAAGCCTTTGGAACTGTATATGAAAACCAGAGAGAGGTTGAGATTCTTGTGTATCAGGGAGAGCATCCAAATGCATTGGACAATGTGGAAATTGGCAATTTCATGTTCAAATTGACACCCGATCTGCCAAAGCACAGTATTATAATCCTCAAATACGAGCTGGATATCAACGGCATATTGAAAATCAAGGCCATTGAAAAAGAGAGCGGTAAAGAGATCAACGGTGTGATTGAAAATGCTTTTTCTGCCATTGAGGAGGATAGACTCAAGATCTCCAGAAGAAAAATAGATCAGGTGTGGTCATCTGGCAATGATGAAGACGAACAGAGCTATCATGATTATACAGATGGAAACGAAAATATTGATATGGTCGTCGATACAAATAGACGGGGAACTCCTTCTGAACTTGAAACGCTTATCACAACAGCAAGAAATATTATGGATAAAGCATCAGATGAAGATAAAAATGACATTATAAATCTGATTGAGGATATTCACAGTGCCCTGGATTCTGGAGATGAGTCAAAGGCAATGGAAATAGGAGCAGAACTTGAAGATCTGCTTTTTTACCTTGAATAGGACATAAGCAGCTTGGCTGCAATTGTTGTTAGGATTGAAATCCCTGATCAAGAACAAAACAAGTTCGTTCATTTGGCATCCTTTATATCACCCCAAAAGTAGTTTGCATTTTTTTGAGGGCAACCCCGAAAATGGGGATAAGGCTAAATAAAGTGTAAACTGGTAAATGAAGGATGCCGTTCTTTTTAACATACCAATATCAAAGGTTCTTTATGACACTTTGTCCCGTATGCAATGCACAGCTCGAAGAGTTAAGGGAATGTCGCCGGTGTAAAACAGATCTGGGCCAGATCATGGATATACGAACAGAGGCACTTCTTCACAAGGAAAAAGCAACTGTGGCATTTGAACAGAGCCGTTTTCACGATATGTTTTTTCACGCCAGACGTTCATTTACTCTTTACTCATCTACTGAAGCTGCAAAACTTTTTGCCTGTGCTTCTGTTATGATAAACAAGTTTGACCTGGGATATGATTTGTGGAAAAAACTTCAACAGCAAGAGGAACGACCGCCTTTACAGTGAAAATACATTCTTTTTTTCAGATTTTAAATATCTGGAATAGATGAGGATCAAAGAGATATTTTTGGGAGATGTTTTTTGTCAAAACGGAGGGGTATTTTGGCGGAAGTGCATGGGAATCGAACCCACCCGGGACGGTTTTAGCACCCCACATCGGATTTGAAGTCCGAGGGCCCCACCAGTGAGCCGGGCACTTCCGCATCAACATTAAGATCAGTAATTATATATAGAAAATCTCTTTTGTCAACCTATTTTCCAACCTAAACGGGCATGATTGACATGTATCAATCACCCCCAAATATAAAAATGATAGTCATTTTCACGGTAAATGGACATGGCCGGATGGAAATCCGCCCCCCAAGCATGAAAAACATGATCTGTTTTCACGGTACAAGTTAACTTCCAAATTTGAAAGTGTCGTAAAAAATCCATAAACGGCGATTAGATTAGATGTCATCAAAAAAACTTAAACGCGGTTTTACTACCGGAGCAGCAGCAGCAGCGGCCACAAAGGCGGCTCTTTTATATCTATTAAATAACGGCCATGCTGCCTATGTTCAAGCAGATATAAAACAAAAATCTGTCCGAAAAGTTGAAATCAGATGTCTAAATAACGAGCGAATTTTCATTGATATCCTCTCTGTCAAAAAAATATCTGACAACTGTGCCGAAGCGATTGTTATAAAAGATGCTGGTGACGACCCTGATGTGACTCATAAAGCTGAAATAGGTGCAAGGGTTTTGCTGTTGAGCAGCCGTGATATTAATAACCATGATTGTCTTAATAATGGCAAAATCCTTACCACGGATGAAAATAATGACAACCACCTTCTGACAGGCAGCACAACTCATAAAGTAATCATAAGAGGCGGTTATGGTGTGGGTATTGTTACCAAACCAGGACTTGAGGTTCAACCCGGAAATCCTGCAATAAATCCTGGTCCTGAAAAGATGATTCGTGAAGTTGTAGAAACAGCTCTTTATTCAAATAGCATCCCCTATCCAATTGACATTGCAACACGGGCAGTTCTGGAAAATCCGGAATTAAACAGCTCAACTTTTGATAACCAACTTTTTGATAAACAACCAGACGCCAATGTTTCTGAAGCTGAAGACATCAACAAACTTGTTGTTGATGTTGAAATATTTGTCCCCAAAGGAAAAATGCTCGCAGAAAAGACACTCAACGCAAGACTTGGAATTATTGGCGGGATATCCATACTCGGTACTACAGGTATCGTCAAGCCAATGTCTCATGATGCCTACATTGCCACCATAATATCCAGCATATCGGTTGCACAGGCAACAGGAACTGATACGCTTGTCTTTACAACTGGCAGAAGAAGCGAACGCTTTGCTGTATCTCTTCTCCCGAACCTGCCGGAAGAGGCATTCATACAGACAGGAGATTTCTTCAAGGCGTCCCTTGAATCAGCAGTATCAAGCACTAATGCCCCTGCCTCCAAAGACGCCGAGCATGATTCAACTACTGATTTGGTTAAGATACAAACAGTTATTATCGTTGTATTTTTTGGCAAAGCTGTCAAGATGGCCATGGGTTTTCCACACACTCATGCTGCAAAATCAGAACTTACCATGAAAAATCTGGCACAATGGGCACATGATGTGACAAAAAATAAAATACTTGCAGAACATATTGCCTGTTCAAATACTGCCCGTCATGCATTTACCTATATTTATCCAGAATTTCCGGAACTGATAGTTCCTGTTGGCAAAAAAATTGTCGAGTCTGCACATAAATTCTCGGACAACAGATTAAACATCAGGGCAATAATACTGGATTTTGAAGGAAATAAAATCTTTGATTCAAACAACAATTACTCTGCGACAGCCAACCATATAATTGCAAGCCACAAGGATAAGTAAAAGATATGGAGATTGATATATCTCTTTTTCTTGAAAAACTTCAAGAAGAGATCAAAAACTACAAGGTGCCGATAGTGGAGCTTGTTTCAGTTCAGACCCGCGATCCATTTAAAATTCTTGTCGCAACCATATTATCTGCAAGAACCAAAGATGAAACTACAGCAAAGGCATCCAAAAGGCTTTTCAATGTTGCACCGGATTCAGAGACGCTGGCCACACTCTCTCAGGATCAGATAAAAGAGTTGATCTATCCGGTTGGATTCTATAAGGCAAAGGCCGGATATCTGTCAAAACTTCCGGAAGCACTTAAGGTATTTGGCGGAAAGGTTCCCCGTGAGCTTGATGATCTTTTAACTCTGCCTGGTGTCGGGCGTAAAACAGCAAGCCTTGTTTTGAATGTCGCCTTTGCCAAAGACGCGATATGTGTTGACACCCATGTCCACAGAATCATGAACATATGGGGCTATGTTAATACCAGAACCCCATTGGAAACCGAGATGTCCCTGAGAAAAAAGCTGCCGATCAAACACTGGCAGAATGTCAATACAATCCTGGTTACCTTTGGACAGGGAACATGCCATCCAGTATCTCCTCATTGCAACAGATGCATTTTGTTAAATATGTGTCCCCAAAAAGGTGTAAAGCCAAGAAGAAAAACAATCTGAGATACCCTCAATATCCATAAAACTCCGATTTAAACAAAAAGTCGTTATTGATTAAAAGTTTTTTCTGTATTTTTTTATATCTTTGTGTTAGATAAGATATAAAATTATTTATTATTCTTCTATTCTTCTTCTCACCAGATTGTGATCCTGCACGCTATAGCAATATTTTATATATTGCGGCTATCTCTATCCTCATTTCTACTTTACCTTCGGCAATCCTCAAAAATAGTAAAGCCGCCTGAAAGTTTAAGTATTATTTTAAAGTCACAGTATCATTTTGTATTGATTGATAGTTTGAAGCAAATTTTAAAACCGTTCTCAGAGAGACAGGCTGTTTTTGATAAAGTCTGCTCACTCACATCTCAATTACCCCGTATTTTTGAGAAAAGGAGGAGTAATGAAAAAACAAATTGTCAACTACGAAACCCTACTTAAAGTAACCCGAGCTATCTCCCACTCCAAAGATCCAGAGGAGGTAGTACTGCTAACTACCGAGAGCATCAAAACCGTTCTTGAAGTCAAAGGGTGTGCGGTCTTTTTGATCAACCGTAAAACAGAGGAGCTGGAACTGGCAGCCTCCTATGGACTAAGTGACGAATACTTGAACAAAGGCCCTATCAGTGCTTTAAAATCCATTGCTGCCTCCCTTGAAGAGGGGCCTGTAGCTATATATGACACTTCGGATGATCCCCGGATTCAATATCCTGAAGCTGCTCAAAAAGAGGGCATCTCCTCGATCCTCTCCGTTCCTATTGTATCTGCTGGTAAAGTTATCGGTGCTCTTCGTATATATACGGCAGAAAAATGGGAGTTCACCCTGGATGATGTCAATTTTGTCCAGGCTATGGCCCAGATGACGGGAATGGCAATTGAAATGGCAAGACAGTATAAAGGAAGGAAGGATAGTATTGAAATTTTGAAGACCATGAGAGATCCTCAATTCATAGCATCCAGACGAAGAACCCCTTATGAGGGAGTTCCAGTAAGTTTTTCAACCAAAGAGCTCGGATAAAGGATGTCAACAATTTTATCCCGTTTTTTCATTCAGTAATTTTTTTGCATTTTTTACTTGACTTTTAAAATTTTTTCTATATAACTTAAACCAAGTTTGTGCTTGTACCTAACAAGCATGTAAGGTTTCTTGATTAAAGGCATGTTTTGTCTGAACGTAAAAAAATCGGCATAAACCCTTAAAGATTAGAAACAGGTATTAGTTTTATTTTTTTATACAGGAGATTGCCAATATGGCTAACGGTATCGTAAAATGGTTTAACGACTCAAAAGGTTTTGGATTTATTGAACAAGAAAATGGAAAAGATGTTTTTGTACATCACACAGGCATCAATGCAACAGGGTTTAAATCCCTGAATGAAGGAGACAGAGTTTCATTTGACATTGAACAGGGTCAAAAAGGCCCTTCAGCGACCAATGTAACTATTCTGTAGTTGACCATTTTATTTAGCTCTATATAAGTCATTTTGGTGACTTGAAAAGATAAGAATCCCCGGACGGTATCCGCTCGGGGATTCTTTTTTTTGCTTTTTTGCTATTTCTTTAATGATACTACTGTTCCTTCAAGGTTTAACTGTCGGGCAAGAAAGCACTTGGAATATTAAATGGCCTCAGACTCCACCCGACAATTTAAACTTGAAGAAGCACTACACACAGTAGATACAGAAAATCAATTTAGTCAGCCGCTTCAATCAACCTCTGTTTTTTTTGAGCCTCAATAAGAATCTCGTCTATATCTTCCTCTTTCTCTTTTTCAAATGGAAATAAAGTTTCAAATTCTGTCTTCTCAATACAAAGCTCCAGAAAAAACGGCCTATGGTTTACCGTTTCAAACGAGACTCTACGATATTGGGGGGAATCAATTTTCGTGTCAATAGAGATTGAAATGTCTTTATTAATCACAAGCATTTTAGGAAGATTAAGCTTTATTGAAACCTGAAGCTCCTGTCTTAGATCTGTCTGAAAATGGCCCATGGTTTGACTCATAAGCTCTCCCAGACTGTTTGCCACATCGTCAGATGTGTGAAGAATCGAAAGCTCTTCTTTTGGCATACCCATGTTGATCATATAACTTGTATAAATTTCCATGGCAGCTTCCGCTGTAAAATTCATAATCAGAAGTCCGGACAATCCACCCTCAAATACTGTAAAGCAGCCAATGTCAGGTTTTAAGCATGTTTTGCTTATCTTCTGTACAATTGGAGAAAAAGATATCTCTTCTCCTGATGCCTTGCTCAATACTTTCTGAACTGACTTGCACAAAATAAGCAGGATCTCATCTGTTGACTGAATCGGTTTTTCTGCCATACAATACCTCCTTTTTATGACTATAATGACAGGTTGAGCTGCCACAACTAAAAAGTAGAAACGCAAAATATTGTGTCTCTACGATCAGGCCTGATCCCATATATTTTTTTTAATGTTTCCGAACAATCAAAGCCTTATTATTTCAGGTTTTTGATGACAATGTTCCATAAATTTAAGCAGATCTTCTGAAGTTATTGTGGTTGTAGCTGTATTCACCAAAGGATGGAAATTTAAAAGGGTGTGTTCCATCATATCTTTATCCAGCACTATTTTGACATCATGATTCTTTATATTTACCACTGCAAAAGGGGTCACTGCTCCAGGAGTCACTCCCATTACCTCTTCAAGCAAGTCTGCTTTTCCAAAAGAGGGGTTTTTGGCATCTATTTTCTTTGCAATCTCTTTAATGTTGATTTCTTTATCAGATAAGGTGACTACCAGAAACAGATTGCTCTTGCGGTCTTTAAAAAACAGATTCTTGCTGTGAACGCCTTCTATTCCATCATGATGCTGATCAGCCTCTTCTACAGTATAGACAGGTGGATGTTCATGATTC
>JADFYT010000088.1 GCA_015232935.1 Desulfamplus sp. | reverse complement strand
AACAGAGGACTTCATATTGAGTTATAAAAAAGTTCAAATTATGTGTTCATCAAGAAATGTCAACAAGCAGTCATGGTCAAATTACGGCCACCCCAGAATCATGAGAATCAGGATGCATTTTCACGGTAACACAAGCCGCCTGGCTGCAATTTTTGCTGGATTGAAATTCCTGGGCAACAAAATAATAATTATACCAGGCCAGCTTCCGCTTGCTGTTGCGGTTATATCCTTTGCCCTGGCAGTGATGCTTTGCTCCGAGTTTTTTGAATCTCAATCAGCAATTGCCGGGGAAGCAGAAATCAGAACTCCCGGATCAGAAATTGGGATCAGAGCTTCCAGAGCAGATATTAGAACTCCGATAGCGGACTTTAAAGACCCTGAGTTTGTATTTAAACCGGTTCCTGATGGTACTCGGGTAGTTCATGATTTTATAGTTAAAAATATTGGCAATGATTTTCTGTTGATCAGGAAAGTCAAAACCGATTGAGGTTGCACCGCTGTCTCCTATGACAGAAAAATTCCCCCGGGTGGGGAGGGCAGGATACAGATAAAGGTTGACACAAAGGGTTATCTGGGTAAAACAGTAAGCAAGATGATCAAGGTTTACACAAACGATACAGCAAACGCGGTCAAGGAGTTGAAAATTTCCGGTACTGTGGAAAACCTGGTAAGTATCTCTCCAGGTGTGGTCAGGCTTTCCGGTTCGGTCTCCCGGAATATCAGGATGACAGTTAAAATAACACCGGTTGAAAAATACCCGTTTTCTGTAAAATCATTGCAATTGAGTGATGGTACAAATATCTTTGTTCAGCTTGAACAATCGGAAATACCCGCCGGAAGCTGGGAGCTGATCGTGGTAAATACAAGGGAAAAGGCTGGTCGTTACTTTGATTCGGTTCTCCTTGAAACTGACAGCAGTGTTCTGCCCGAAATTAAAATTAGTGTATTTGGAAATGTAACTGATTAACGCCTGTTTGCTGACGGGCAAAACATTGAAAGTGTTGATATGCCACTGTCCAACAAATTAGAAATAGATATAAAAAAAATAAAGGCTGTTGTTTTTGACTGCGATGGAGTTCTTTTTGATACTGCTCAGGCTAACAGGATGTACTACAATACCCTTCTTGACCATTTTGGCAAGCCAGATCTTAGCGATGAACAGTTCAGGCTTGTCCACATGTTCACTGTAAAAGAGGCTCTTGACTACCTTTTTCCTGAAATGGACTCCATGGAGAGCGTATATGCCTTTATGAAAGATATGGGGTATCACAGCTTCATCCAGTATATGAATGCAGAGTCAGGATTAAATGAACTTCTGGAAGATTTGAGTCGTTGTGGATATGCAAGATGTATTGCTACAAACAGGACAAATACAATGGCCGATGTTCTCAAGATACATGACATGGGATCTCTTTTTGAGATGGTGGTAACAGCCGCGGATGTTAAAAATCCAAAACCGGCACCGGATGAGTTGCTAAAAATAATGAAGACTCTTCATTTTTCACCTGAACAAATTTTGTTTGTAGGAGATTCTGAATATGATCAGCTTGCTGCTATGAGTGCTGGTACCTGGTTTGCAGCTTTTAAAAATCCGTTGTTAATTGCCGATTGTCATGTGGCCAGTATGGCTGATATTGGCAAACTTCTTGAGTTAAAACAGGATGTCTGATAATACAATTATTAATTTATAGCTATGATATATACAGCAATATTTATAAAAAATGAGTTTGAATGATAATTATTCTTGACAAAAATCTCAATCATCATTAGTTGAAGAGAGTTTTACTGTTTGTGTCGCATTAGGATTTCTTTGTATTGAAAAGCACAGAACGAATTTGTATAAATGTCTGTTGAGACATTTATTTTGGGTTAATATTAAATTTTAAGGAGAGTTGGTTACATGTCTAAATTAGTTGCTCCTCACGGTGGAAAAGGTCTGGTATGCTGCAAACTTGAAGGTGCTGAACTTGAGGCTGAACTTAAAAAAGCCGCAAGTCTCAAGAAGATCGAGATAAGTTCACAGGTAAAGGGTGACCTTATAATGATGGGTATTGGTGGATTCAGCCCACTCAATGGCTTTATGACCAAAGCAGACTGGAAAGGTGTATGTTCAGATTACCTTCTGGCTGATGGTACCTTCTGGCCAGTTCCTGTTATGCTTGATGCTTCAAAAGAAGATGCTGCTGCCATTAAGGAAGGAGATGAGATTACTCTTGAAAGAAATGGTCAGATCTATGCCACCATGAAGGTCACAGAGAAGTTTGCGATGACCGAAGATGACAAAAAATGGGAAAGTGAAAAAGTTTATAAAGGCCAGGGAGAGGAATCTGCTGATGACAAATTCATGACTATTGCCTTAAAAGATCATCCAGGTGTTCAGATGGTAATGGCAAGAAAAGAGTTTTGTCTTGCAGGTCCCGTAAAAGTTCTTTCCGAGGGTGAATTCCCCGAAAAATTCAAAGGAATCTATCTGACTCCAGCCCAGACCAGAGCCATGTTTGATGAAAAGGGCTGGGCGACAGTTGCAGCTCTTCAGCTCAGAAACCCCATGCACAGATCGCATGAGCATCTGTGTAAAATAGCTATTGATGTTTGCGACGGTGTTCTGATTCATTCGCTTATTGGTAACCTTAAACCAGGCGATATTCCCGCGGATGTTCGCGTAAAATGTATCGACACTCTTGTAAAAGGTTATTTTGTTGAAAATCATGTTGTTCAGGGTGGATATCCTCTTGATATGCGTTATGCAGGTCCAAGAGAGGCCCTTCTTCATGCCACATTCCGCCAGAACTATGGTGTAAACAAGATGATCATCGGTCGTGACCATGCAGGTGTTGGCGACTTCTACACACTGTTTGAGGCTCAGGAGATCTTTGATAAAATCCCAACTCCTGCCGAGCCAGGCAAAGCCCTGCTTTGCCAGCCACTAAAGATTGACTGGACATTCTATTGCTACAAGTGTGATGGTATGGCATCCTTGAGAACCTGCCCACACGACAAGGCAGACAGAGTAGTTCTTTCCGGTACAAAACTTCGTCATGCTCTTTCCAATAACGAACCGGTTGTTGACCACTTTGGTCGCGAGGAAGTTCTTGTAATTCTGCGCGAATATTATGCAAGCCTGACAGAGAAAGTTGAAGTTAAGCTGCAGAGCCATGCAGAAGGTTCAAAAATGTAAGATAAACAAAGTTTTATGTTTTGATTGTTTCTGATTAACAAAGAGGGGGGTTCTATAAACGAGAACACCCCTCTTTTGATTTTTGGTTTTAATACTTGCTATGTCTTTAAACAATACCAATATAACGGCCATGCCCTGATGGGCACAACAAAAAAATAAAAGTCTTATAATTACAGATATCTCAAGAGACTTTCACATAAACTTGAAGAAAAAGGATAGTATGGTCAGACCTGTAATCAGTAGAAAAGTAGGATATAAGCCAGAAGTCAGTTATTTTAAGCCCAGAGGAATCCCTCTGCTTGATTTAATTGAGGTATCACTCACTGTAGATGAGCGTGAGGCTATACGTTTAGCTGACCTTCAGGGGCTTTCTCACGAAGAGGGCGGTGAGCTTATGGCTGTATCCAGAGCCACATTTGGCAGGATATTAAGAAATGCAAGAAGAATTGTGGCAGATGCAATTATAAATGGAAAAGCCATCAAGGTTGAGGGGGGCAACTATGAAATTGTGATCAGGGAGAGGATTTTTGTCTGCGACTCATGTCATCATGAGTGGGAAGAGCCTCCTGGAACCGGTCGGCCACAAGGGTGTCCTGTATGTCAACATGATGAAATTACAAGAAAATAAGGTCTATGCAAATAAGTCTTCGTGGCGATTATCTGGCCACCCCGAATTACTAAAACAAGAATATATTTTTATGGTAAAATATACAACAGGGGGTATGGAAAAAAGGTCTATAGATGGTTCTAAAGTTCTTCGGGCGTAAATGCCACAACCAGATCAATAGTTGGTGAGTTGGTAAAAAGCATGGCAAGTCTGTCGATTCCAAGAGCTATGCCGGCAGTTGCGGGCATTTTTTTCAGATCCTGAAGGAATTTCTCAGGCATTAACATGTTTTTTTTATGAGTTGGCATTAACGGCACAGAGGTGGCCATATTCTGATTCTCTGTAATGTGCCGGTGTTCGATTTTTTCTATTGCCTTTGCGAGCCGCTCTCTTTGTTCTACCGGATCGACAAGCTCCGTAAATCCGTTTGCAAGCTCAATGCCCGCAATATACAACTCAAAGCGTTCTGCAAGAGAGTCGTCTGATTCTGATTGCCCAAGACCATTATCTGATGTTGATTTCTTTGATTTTAATTTTGCCAGAGCTGCTCTGGAAGCTGGATAATCGTATATGAATGTCGGTACTGCAATGCCAAGGCAGGGCTCGATCTCAAAAGCCATTATCTCGTCAAAGCAGCCATTCTCTTCAGCATCTTTCATGGTCATCCCGCCGTATTTTTTGAATGCCTCTTTCACAGTAATATGCTGCCATGGCTGATCTATAGATATCCTCTGGCTGCCATATTCAATAGCAGGGGTAATTGATTCAACAGCAATGGTACTTGTTGAGACATTGCTTGATTGCTTTATCAGGTATGACAATCTTTTTGTAACATATTTTATCATCTCCTCACACTCATCCATCATTTCCATGTATGAGTAATCTTTTCTATACCATTCCAGCATGGCAAGTTCAGTCAGATGCCGATCTCCCCGCTCATCTTTTCTAAAACATTTACATAGCTGAAATATCTTCTCATAACCCCTTGCGGCAAGTCTTTTCATGCAGATTTCAGGCGAGGATTGAAGATACCAGCCTTCTGATTCAAAAGGCTCTATATGCTCCTCTGGTATTGGAGTCGGGATTCTAAGCGGGGTCTCAACCTCAAGATAGCCTTTTATGGTGAAAAAATCTCGTATTGCACGGATCATATGTGCCCGTTTTTCAAGTTGTTTCAAGATTTGTTTTTCCTGATGATACTGGTTTTTCACAAAATGAAGTAAAAAAACTGGCTCTTAAGTACCAGATTTTCCATGTTAGGAATAAATATTTTTTGTAAAGCAGTTCCGTTCGTTTTTATTGCTGAACTCGATTTTAATACCCCGCCCCTTGGGGCGTTGTAACACTTTTAAAGTTACTCCCGCCGCTTGCGGAGATGAGCTTTACTTGATAACATATGAATCCTTGGGTCTGTCCTGTAGAAAAATTTTGTCATATTTTTTTCTTGTTGCTCTGTCAAACATCTCGTATCCGGCTTCAATACAAGCTGCACAGGCGTTCATGGGTATATGAACGGCCATTATGTGCAATCCTGGAGATGCTTTTGAATCAATTTCAAAAGCTCCGGCACAGTCTCGGCATATTCTTATTTTTTCCTTCTGTCTTTCAAAAATATTGTCTGTATCATAAAATATCTCTCGGTGACGATCCTGTATATCGCCGTGTTTGCCTGCTTTCTCTCTCATTTCATGACGTCTGTGCCAGTATTCGTTAATTACATCCGAGGTTCTTTTTATGCTCTCGGTGACATGAGATGACTGTTTTAAACGTTCTTCATCATAATCAGGCTCAATTACCCTGGAATAATCCATACCGGCAAGGGCGAGAATGATACCAAGATTTACGTAGGGCAGGGCACCTTCAATGGAGTAGCCACCTTCAAGTACTGCAATGTCAGGGTTCAGCAGCGTTGTGAGTTCAGCATATCCTTGAGCCGAGAACTTCATGTTTGTAAGAGGGTCTGTGTAGTGGTTGTCCTGGCCGGCTGAGTTGACAACAATTTCAGGCTTGAACTCCTCAAGTGCCGGAAGAACAGTGTTTCTTATTATGTATAGATAACCCTCTGTAGCCGTGGTTGGAGGGAGGGGAATGTTGAGATTTGTCCCTTTTGCGTTTGGCCCCCCAAGCTCCCCTGTGAAGCCTGACCCGGGATAGAGAGTTCTACCATCCTGATGCAGTGAGATAAAAAGGGTGTCTGGATCATGCCAGTAAATATCGTTGGTTCCGTCACCGTGATGGCAGTCTGTATCTACAATCGCAACTCTCCTCACCCCGTACTGCTGACGAATCATCTCCACCATGATTGCTTCCATGTTAATGTGGCAGAATCCTCTTCCTCCATGGCTGATACGCATGGCATGGTGTCCCGGGGGACGCACTAATGCAAAACCATTATCAATTTTTTTCTCCATAACCGCCCTGGCAATGGCGGTAGCTCCGCCGGCACTTATAAGGTGGGACTCTGTGGTTATTGTTTCTTCATCTGGTACACAGAAGTGGGTGCGTCTTATCTCCTGTGCCGTGACAAGATCAGGCTTGTACTCTTCTATCCCTTTTATATCAAATATTCCCTCTTCTGAAACCTGATCCTGGGTATATAGAAGCCTCTCTTCCCTTTCAGGGTGAGTGGGATCAATTGCCCAGTCAAATGCCGGAAAGAATACAAGGCCTGTTTTTTTATTTGATTTGAGCATTATCACCTCTTGTCTGTTTTAGAATCCATGTGAAAAACCTTTTATAAGACCTGGTTTTACCTGCATTTTTATTCTGAATATTTTCCCGCGCGGGGCAAATTGGCGTACTATGTTGAATGATTGAAATTCAGTGACTTCTGCTTCAAAATTTTTCAGATCAGCACCTGAGTTCACTGCCTTTTTTTCGAGCAGGGCAAGGGCTGTATTGATAGCGTCATCTTTTCTGTAGGAAGTGGATACAGTTGCGGTAAAATTTTCTTCCGGAGCAGAGGCAATACCCCTTTCTGTATCTACAAGCAGTGAAACTTCGCAGGTTGTCCTTGCCAATGCGGCTCCAATGGCATTGGCAACAGAACTGTTGGCCACAGCAGTGGTTTTAATACCAGATATCTTTTCAATAGTGTCTGCAAAACAGGATGCAGGACCTCCAAGAAGCAGTATCATCTGTGGTTTAATCTTGTACCCTTCGAGAAATTCATGGACTGTATAGACAGGCTTGCTGTTTATCTGCTCAACCATCTGGTTGGCAAGATTTACTATAGTGGTGCAGGTCTGATAAAATATTTTTTCCGCAGTCTCTTTTATAGAGATCCCAAGTGCCTCAGCAAGCAAGGCCAAGCCTTCTTCAGATAGTTTTTTGTTTCCTCCACCCATTATGCCAACCCAGATCATGGCATCCGCAGGAGCCAGAGCCGGGCCTCCAAATGCCAGAGCCGGCCCCTGCCTGTCCGGCCCTATCTTGAGAGCCTTGATTTTTTTTCGAGGTGTTGCTTCGGTATCACTTTGTTTTATGTCCGCCTTGTCAGCATATTTTTCTATAACGGTCACCTGGCTGTCGCCACCGATCCCTCTGGATGTTGTCTGAAGTGCCCTGATCAGGCTTTTGTATTTTCCCCGTCCGATACCTACAGGTTCAAGAAGCGGTGCCTTGTTCACAATAATGGCAATGTCGGTAGTTGTTCCGCCTATGTCCAGAACAAGCACATCTTTTTCGGAAGGTGCGTGGTGGATGGCTCCCATTATGCTTGCCGCAGGTCCTGACAGGATGGTTTGTCCCGGAAACTCCATGGATGTAGGCAGATTCATGGTACCACCGTCTGCCTTTAATATCTGGATAGGAGATGTTAACCCTTTTTGTTTCAATGTATCATTTACAGCGTTGAAAAAATTTTTATGCATGCTGTAAACAGCAGTATTCAGGTGTACAGTCGCTATTCTACGGGGGAAATTGAGATTTCCAGATACACGGTGTCCAAGAAAGACTGTATTGAAATCTTTCTTGAGTATTTCACAGATCTCGATTTCATGTGCGGGATTTCGAGGTGAAAATTTTCCGATTACACCGACATATTCAATTCCTGCCGTTCGCATTTTATCTGAAATCAGTTTGATTTCGTTTCTATTAATGGGTTGCCTCTCTCTGCCCCTATGATCTATTGAACCTGAGACCATATAGAAATGTTCACCTCTGCGAAAAAGCTCAGGGTCAATACCTGGGCCTGATGAGACAATTATACCTACAGGATCCAGCCTTTTTTGCACCACGCTGTTGGTGGTAAGTGTTGTACTTATAACAACTCTTTTGATTTTGGAGGAGTCAATTCCCTCAAGCAGCAAGTCAAAGCCGGAAAGAACCGTGTTAAAAAGGTTTGAGGGATCGGTCGGGACTTTTATTTCTCTTTCAAGTCCGCTTTCGCTTATTAAAACGGCGTCGGTGTGGGTTCCGCCAACATCGAGTCCAATTATCATGGCGTTTTCCTGTGTATTAAAATGTAAAGATGTATGCTGTTGTGAAATGTTTTTTTAAACATGAAAAATGCAATATGGTTTTCATGATTCGGGATTCCCAAAACAAGGAGATGCCGATTTGATTTTTATTGTGGAAAATGAATCTGTATCAAAATATAATATCGACTTGTGAGATAATCAGAAAACAGAAATTATGTCAATCATATTTTGATGAAAGCAAGACAGCTTATTGACCGGCGAAATATAATGATAGAAATGAGAGAAACGTTCTTGATTAAAATACAGGTATGTAGTAGTGAAATGAAAATTTATTCATAAACTTAAGTATGCAAATCTGAATATTGTAAAATTGATCATTAGTATTAAACAGTTATTGGCACTAAACTATCATGGTTTTTATGTAACTATTCTGGATTGTGAAAACAAGAATACATTTTAATGGTAAAAATATTAATGGTCATGATTGAATTTGGCATAAA